>CAZBDF010000372.1:0-5114 GCA_964490385.1 uncultured Lentimicrobiaceae bacterium
ACACCGATCGACCACTTGTCGGCAACTTCAGAAATGCCCGTACAGTCGTAGAAAGTGATTGTGATGGCATCTGAACTCATGCAGGTTTCAACATCCGTTACTTCCACCGAGAACTCAACAGAACCGATTCCAACACCTGTTGAATCCACCAAAATTGTTTGGGTGGTTTCTCCGGTTGACCAAAGATAGGTAGCTCCCGGGTTGCCGGCATCCAGCATCAAAGTTTCGTTGGCACAGATTTCAAAATCCTCGCCCAAATCTACAACTGGCAATTCGTTCATCATCACAGATAGATCTTCTATGATCCCGCCACTTTCGCCACACTGGTTCACGCCGGTAGTTGACACGAATGCTTCTCCTGTAAAAGTCACAGCCCAGGTAACAGTTGCAGTTAGGCCATCACCTTCGATTACTCCAGCTTCAACAGGCTCGAGCATCCAGTTGTAACTATCTGATCCTACAGATCCATCTGTACTATAAACCGTTTGATACTCGCCCCAGCACAATGAGGTTTCGCCCATTGGCACACCTACAGGTTCCGGAAGAGGTATAACGTTTACGGTTGTTTGTCCTGAAACCGTGTTATCACCATCGTTCACATCAACAAAATATGTGGTTTCAACTTCGGGATAAACCATTGGTTCAGCTTCTGTTGAAGTAAAACCTGCAGGATTGGAAGTCCACTCGTAGGTGTAGGTTCCTGTACCGCCATTTGCAATAGCTTCCAATTGTGATGATCCGCCGGCACAAACTTCGCTAGGATCAGCCACAACCTGGATTGCAAGAGGAAATCCACCACCAACATTCAAGGTAACTGGTACATCAACCAATGGCAGGTCAGGATCATTACTAACAACTTTAATGTTTCCATAATAGGTACCTTCGCTAAGGTCATCGGATACAAAAGTAATCTCAACAGTGTTGGTGCTTCCGGGGGCAATGGTATCAACTACCCTGTCAACATACATCCACCCTGAAATACTTACGGTATAATCTTCCGTTTCGCCATAGGATGGGCTTTCGCAAGGGTCACCTGATGAATTTGCCTGCCAAACTGCTTTTACCCTCATCCTGGTTTCGCCACTTTGGGCTTCATCGGGTATGGTAACATCAACATTGTATAGTTGGCCAGCATTTCCTAATTCAAAATCCTGTAGGATCATTTCTTCAGGATCGAAAACTTCATTTTTGTTCCAATCAATCCATATCGTTATAAACTGGTTGTCGTAATCAGTACCCAATGTTACTTCATAGGTATTTCCGGCCTGAATTTCAGTGCTCATGTTTGTGAAATCTCCGTAACCATCGGGGCTACAGCCACTGCCAAGGTTATCAATTTCGGCCATTGCAAAATCGTTTATACCATCACCAAAGGAGCAGTTTGTTGTTGGGATACAATAATCTTTGCTATCACGGATAGGTTCTGTAGAACCTGTAACTTCATAAACCAGATCAAGTTCACCCACATTTTCTACGGTCAGAAAACGTGTGGTGGTGCTCATCAAATCAATGTTTTCGATAATTACTGTTGGGTCAACAGCCACGTGGGCATCGCCCCATTGAATGGAAGCAATTGGGCCTGATGATTCACCACCATCGAGCAAGGCTGTAACTTTATATTTGAATATCCCATAATCAGGGAGCATATCAACATAAGTTTTTTCAGTAGTCGTTCCAACTTCAAAACCGTCACGATAAATAATAAAGTGCTGGAAGCTTGTAACCGTATCGCTAAATATCCAGTCGAGTTGAACCTCGCCTGATTCAAAAGTAACAGCAGCTGTAAGGTCAGATGGTCTGGCAAGACTGTTGGTTTCGTAGGGCGAAGTGTAAGTCATGGCCGAGCCTGAGCGGTTGTCGGTCCAAACCGGGTAAACTTTTCCGCCACGTGCCGAAATACCAAGGTAATCGCCCATGTATCCACCGGCAAGTCCTGAAATTGGGGCCGGGGTAAAATCAACATCGCTCACCTGGAAATCTTCCCAGGTTTCGCCACCATCAAATGAGTTGGCACAAAATACTTCATCTTTGTTACCACCCACATTGCGGTCGTCGTAAAACACAACGCTTAAAGCACCGTTTTCGGGGTCACAAGTAATCCACGGGAAATAGTGTTCGTGGCCAAGCCCGGCTTCGTCCTGGTTTACACGGATTGGATCAGCCCAGTTATCTCCTTCGTCACTTGATTTGATCATATAAACATCAATGTCATTCCCTGAATTAATACCGGGTGTACCAATGTTTGCCCAAACCACGTAAATAGTTCCATCGCCGCTAATATCGCATGTAGCTGACGGGAAAGAATTCACACGATGGTTTTTAGACGTTTCGCTTGTGCGGATACCGCGGATATTGGTAATGATCCTTTCGGCAGGTTGATAAGTTGCACCTCCATCCAATGAGCGCGCAAAACCAATGGCAGTTTCGTCTGATGGCCAACTATCGTAAATGGCCCAAACTGCATAAACCTGGCCATCGGGGCCTGTGGTAATGTTCACGCCCTGGTTATGGTTGCCAGCATTAACTGCCGAACTGATATTGATGGTGCTTGACCAGGAAACACCATCATTGGTTGAGCGCACCATTTCAATTTCGTTGTTATTGCTCCCTGAAAAGGCAACCCAGGCATTATATAGGTTTCCTTCGTAAGGGCTTGAGGGGCTGTTATCAATCCACATGTGGTTTTTATCCAAACTTCCTGAGCCGGCAGTTTTTTCCGTCCAGTTTTCGCCATCGTCAGAATAGGATACACCCATTCCACCGGAGCTATTGATAAAACCAACATACTGGCGGCCGCTCAATCCAATACAAGTCGCCGGGTCACCAGAGTTTCCACCTCCAGCACCTTGTACTGAGCCACCCCAAATTTGTCCAAAATCATAGGAGAAAAAGTAGTTGGCACCGTAAAGTGAACCCACCGGATTTTGTGTGGAGTTATTGGATTGCAAAACGTGATCCGGGTCGTTTGGATCAACAAATATGGAGTTTTCACTTTGGGTTGAGTTTTCGGTAGTAACCGGAACATCAGGTGAATCATCACGCACCACCGTGCTAGCATTAATCCTGCTTGTTTTGTAAGTTCCCAATGGGACAGTTACATCAGGGTTGTATGGTGTAAGGCCAAGTTCAGCCGCCTTGCGCCAGTAGCGCATATTGTCGATACGGGTATCGAGTACTTCATAGGGCTTGTATTCCCCGTCAATATACCCGTTTTGTGAACTCTTAGTCCTTTCTTTTGAGGTTTCCTTTTGGGCATAAATTGCTTCAAAAGCAAACATCATAAGAAATGTCATTAGTAAAATTGTAGTTTTTTTCATGAAGAGTTTCTCCTTAAAATAAATAAACGTTAGTTAATTAAATTGGGTTGATTTGTTAGTTGCAAAAGCGCACAAAAGTATCTAAAATAAATACTTATTTGAATTGATTCAAAATAAAAAATGTTAAAACACCTCATCTAATTGCGTATAATTCTGCAATTTAGATGAGATGTTTTAACAATTAATTTGCTAGTGTTGAATAATGATTTTTCTTGTGGTGGTATTGCTTTGGTCAGCAATTTTGAGAAAATAAATCCCTTCGTTAAACTCTGTTACATCCAATGATATGTATGATCCGCTTGTTGGATTTGATGAGCTGAACACTGTTGATCCCAGCATATTGACCAGGCTGATTTCTGTGATTTCTGTTTTGTGCCCACTAAAATCTATTGTCAGCATGTTGCTGGCAGGATTTGGATAAACAGCTATGCTGTTTTCCATCTTTTCATTGATTCCGGTGCAATCAAAAACTTCAACTTCAAAGGCTTCAGAGTACTCTCCATAACCACATTCATTCATGCCGCGTACTTTTAGGTTTACAATCCCTGCAAAATCCTCTGCCCAAAGGATTGTGATTTCGTTATCGGTCATGAGTGTAATAGTCCCTGCTGTTTCTGGTGTAATATCCCATTCGGCAGATGTGGAATAATTGATTGGTTCACAGGTATAAAGTTCACCGGCACCTGCACAAACTTCAACCGGGCCATTAGGGCTGGAAGGAATAGCAGGCATGGGTGCAAAAGTAAGTAGCATTTCGTCGCTGTCGGAGTTGCCATCGTCATCAAATGCTGTTAATGTTAGTACCACCAAACCGGCTGCAATATCATTGGCGCTGGCCATGTAAAGCGGATCGAGGATTGTGGCGTCAGAAAATGTCCCTGTACCTGCTGTTGTCCATTCAAGGGTGTTGTAATATAGGGCATCCCCGTCGCATTGGAAGTTCTCGCTAGGGCAAGTTTCTCCATCGGCTCCGGCCTGTGCATTTACCGAAGTAGTTGGCGGGAAGATGATAAAGTCGATCCAGGCACAATCGCTGCCACCGGTAACGTAAACATCCTTTTCGTAGACCCATTTGAAAGTGTGGGTTCCTGCATTAACATTGTAGGTCTCTTCAGCCCAGTCCATTTCACCGGCCCACTCATCTTTTTTCACATTGTCGATGTAAAACTCAAGGAAATCATATCCGGATTCGGTGGAAACCTTGCGGAAAAACGAGATAGTCCCTGCCTGGGCAACATCCAGGGTAACCATCATTGATGTGGATTGGTCATCTCCAATGTTGCCTGATTTTGCTGAATAAGCACCATCGTATGCAGTAGAATTGTCAATGGTCCAATCGGCACTGCCACCAAAGTCCCAGTTGGGGTCGAAGGTGCCTTGTTCAAAACTGATGGCAAAGCTTTCGGTGAGTTCAAAGTCGATCTCATTGTTTTGGGCATCGATATTAACTACTTGCAAAAGTGTAGCATAATCCATTGCCCAAACCCTGAAAGTGTAAGTATTTTCAAAAATCTCGGGGATTTCATAATTTCCTAAATCATCGGTATAAACCGGATCCAGTGGCGAGTTGAGTACCTCAATCATAGCAAATGCAATGGGCATGCCCGAATCGGAATCGGTAACGTTACCGTTAACAGCGATCACTTCGCTTTGTACCAGTGCAACATCCAGGATAGTTTGTGCTTCATCGGTGATGGACACATTTTCGAAAGTTTGGGAAATATAGCCAAATGTTGAAACAGTTACGGTATAACTACCGTCTGTTAACATCCTGTAATAGGTGCCAAAATCTTCGTT
>CAZBDF010000373.1:0-5101 GCA_964490385.1 uncultured Lentimicrobiaceae bacterium
GGGCCTCATCGCGTATGTCATAGCTTTCAGAATTATAATCACTGTTGCCTGTATTTACACAGGGTGAATTTCCGTGGATCGTGAAATCACCTTTGGGATCTACAAATTTCGGGTTGTTTGTAATGTTATTATTGGTTGCTATTGTATCACCGGTGTGATACAAGGTAACATCATTCGTTTCATTTGCATAGCAGCAAAAGTTCAGGGTGGTTGTTCCCCCATCCAGGCCAAACTGCTGGCCATTGATCCCCGGGGTGGTTGTATTTCCCCAGATGATGCAGTTTTTGAAGGTTGGGGAACAACTATTAAAGCAGTACACCCCGCCACCCCGGAGAGTTCCGTTATTCCCGGAAAATGTAGCGTTGGTGAAGACAGGATTGGAAGATAAATAGTTAAACAGTCCTCCACCATAGCCTCCTGAATTTGATGAAAATTCAGCGTTAGTGATGGCAGGAGATGAATGGCCGGAATTATACATCCCACCGCCCCTTCCTGGTGAGGAATTCATCTGGAATGTAGCGTTGATGATGGTAGGAGAAGAAGAAGAATAATTATACATCCCACCTCCATCATTTCCGGCGGAATTCATCCGGAATACAATGTTGGTAATGGTTGGTGAAGAACTCTGATTGGCCATCCCGCCACCATCTTGTACGGAGTAATTCGATTGGAATAAAGCATCAGTTATGGATTGATTTAAAGTACTCTGATTAAACAAACCGCCACAATTAACAGTTGCGTAATTCGACAGGAATGCGACATTGGTCAGGGTTGGTGCATTCTTATAAATCCACATCCCGCCTCCTTGGCTTGCAGCATTATTCAGGAATGTAACATTGGTGATTATCGGATCTGTATTATAGCTATACATCCCACCCGCCCTGTCGTACGGATCACTTCCATTCGCATTGCCGCCTTTGATGGTAAACCCATCCAGCAGAGCAGTGTTTGTAAGTACATATCCGTTCGGATGATAGAATACATGGTAACAGTTTTCGCTGTTGTTTGTGATGGAAAGGGTGGCACCCGAACCGCTTACAGAGTCATTCCCGCTCAGGTCGCCGCTCAGGATGGTTTCATTCGTCACAAAATCACGGTTGGCCAGATCGAAGGTTAAAGGATCTTCCGTTCCTGCAAAGCCGCCGTAAATACTCACTCCCTCTATCATGCGGAAGTGATAATAGCGGGAAGAATTTGGGAGGTTGTAGGCAGTATCCGGCTTGTAGGTACCGGTTGCCACCCACACCGAGTCGCCGTATGTGGCAGCATCCAGCGCCGACTGGAACGAGGTGAAGGCATCGGCCCAGCTTGTCCCGGTGTTGCTGCCGGTAGCAGTGTCGTTGACATAAATGATTTCAAGGGTACGTAAAGCAGAACTGTTATCAGTCCTGGTTTTGGTGCTGCTACCGGTGTTTTGAGCAAAAGCCATCAGGCTGCCCATCATTGCGATTGCGGTGAGGAAGTAAATTTTTTTCATTTTTAAAGGTTTTTGGTGAGAAAAGTTGGGGAGATAAAGTCCTCACTTTTGAGTGTGCAAGGTATAATATAAATACTCCTAATTGCCAATCTTTTAAGGTTTGTTAACTTATGGAAAAAAGTAGATGAATGCATGTATGGATATAAATGTGTTGTGTTTCCATGCAAATGAAGGGGGGTAAATTAGCGTCTGTCTTTGAAGTACAATGTAAAATTAATGCTGATAGTTATCTCACTTCGTTCGATATGACAAATTTGCTGTTAAAAATAGGAGGGCGTTGGGAAAGGTGCGCGGAGCGCACCTTTCCCAACGCCCTCCCCCAATCGTAAACGATGTGTCATATCGAGCGAAGCGAGATATCTGTTTTCTTATCGATACCAGAACTTTATAGACAGCCACAAATTAGATTGCTGGCAAATAATAATTCTATCTTTGGCCGCCAAAATAAAAGTGTATGAGTAATCATAAGGACCAAAATGAATAATTTGAAAATTGCAATAACCGGTGCTGATGGTCATGTAGGAAATGTACTTTGCAGGGCTTTGGCTGCTAAAGGCATCAAACTGAAAATATTGCTTTTCCAAAATAAAAAGATGCCCATCGACCTGGAAGCGGAAATTGTGGTGGGCAATATCCTTGATAAAAGTGTCCTGGAAGATTTGATTTCGGGTTGTGATGTGGTGTATCACCTCGCTGCAAAAATTGCCATTGATAATAAAGACCGGGATACTGTTTTTGAAGTTAATATTCAGGGAACGAAAAACGTGATTGATGTTTGCCTGGAACAGAATGTAAAACGCCTGATTTATACAAGTACCGTCCACAGCCTTAAATCTTTTGGCCCTGACGAAGTGCTGGATGAAACCAATCCATTGAACCCGGGCAGTAAAATGGCCTACGAAGCATCAAAAGCTGAAGCAGAACTGCTGATTCTGGAAGCTACAAAAAATGGACTTGATGCTGTGATTTTAAATCCATCAGCAATTATTGGCCCCTTCGATTTTCAGCCTTCCTACCTGGGGCAGGCATTGATTAAAATCTATCAGAACAAACTGCCAATGCTGGTTTCGGGCGGTTATGATTTTGTGGATGTAAGAGATGTGGTGGATGCTGCGGTAAATGCTGCAACACAGGGTAGGAGTGGGGAGCGCTATATTTTGTCGGGGAAATGGTTGAGCTTAAAAGAACTGTCGGAAACTATTGGCAGGGTATGCTCCAGAAAAACACCTTCGTTTATAGCCCCGATGTTCCTGGCAAAAATAGGTCTGCCATTTATCCACGCCTGGGCCAAACTCAGCGGGCAACATCCATTATATACTGCTGATTCGTTGGAAATCCTGAAACAATCGAACAAAAACATGTCCCATCAAAAAGCAAAAAATGAGCTTGGATTCAAGATAAGACCCATTGATGAAACATTGAAGGATACCTTGGAATGGTTTAGGGAGAATGGAAAAATGGAATGATACGAAGAAGAATTCAAAGATTCAAAGATTCAAAAATTCAAGGATTCAAGGATTCAAGGATTGAAAGATTCAAGCCCCGCAAAGGCGGGATTTCGCTTCGCTCAAGATTCAAAGATTTAAGGATTCAAGAACGCCAAACGAGAAACGCAATCCACCTCCGCCAACAGCCTACACCAAGGTTTCGGCGGACGAGGAACGATAAACGAATGACAAATAATTAACAATAGTGTCCGATAAAATTTAATTTCTGGCTTATTTGAAATTAGATTCCTCACTTCGCTCGGAATGACAATTAGTTACGTTGTGGAGGGAGGGGATTGGTGGCGGCAAAGCCGCCACCAATCCCCTCCCATACCATACTAAAACCATATGTCACCTCGATGGAGCTTGCGACTGAGAGGCCTATTTTCAATGCTTTACAAAAACTTGTCATTAGTACAGAAGGGAGAAATCTATAAAATTTAACTGGATGCCAATCATAACTAATAACCATTAACATTACACAAAATAAATGTTTTCTCCCGAAACTTTCAACATCATCGTACTTTCCTGGATTGGGATTGCCTTTGTCATTTTCATCCTTCTGTTTAAAATCACTGCCCCCTATGGCAGGCGCTCCAACAAAAAGTGGGGGCCAACTATAAATAATCGTCTTGGCTGGGTTATCATGGAATTTCCGGCTTTGGCACTATTCGGGTATTTAGTCATCAGTGGGGGAGGACTAAGAGATAATGTGATTGTAGTTGCCTTCAGCTTATGGATGATCCATTATATTAACCGAACTTTTATTTTTCCCTTAAGGTTACGAACAAAGCAAAAAAAAATGCCCTTGGCGATTGTTGCCTTTGCCTTCTTTTTTAACCTGGTTAATGGATTTGTAAACGGCTACTGGTTTGGTACGCTGTCGCCCGGCTATCCGGCTGATTGGTTCTACGATCCGCGGTTTATTATCGGAATTGTTCTATTTGCTACAGGGTGGTTCATCAATCAGTACCACGATAATTTGCTTATCAATTTGAGGAAAAAGAGTGGTAAAAGTGGTTATCAGATTCCTCATGGCGGTTTGTTCAAATATATTTCCACGCCAAATTTCTTTGGAGAAATTGTTGAGTGGGGTGGATTTGCTTTGCTCACCTGGTGCCTTCCCTCACTCTCATTTTTTATCTGGACCTTCGTAAATCTTGTCCCCCGGGCCATCGATCACCATCGTTGGTATAAAAGTCACTTTAAAGATTATCCTGCCAAGCGGAAAGCGATTTTTCCTTTTATATCCTGACACCCCCTCTAACTCCCCCTATCTTGAGGGGGAGGATGCCAACGCACTGGCCGCTGCAGTGGCTTGTGCGGCGGCCTCCCTTCCCTTCAAGGGGAAGGGTTAGGGATGGGGTCATAAAGATTTGGCAAATAATACGACCACTTAAATAATTACTAATTTACAAAATATCTTAAGTGAATAAAGAAAAAGAAAGTAATTTCGCTTGTCGAAAAAATATTTAAACATTACTGACTTGAAAAAATTCGCTGAAAAAATATTGGCCTTCCGATGGTTGATCATAATCCTAGTTGTAATCGGCACAGCCTTTTTTAGTTATCAACTCACAAACTTGAGTATTGATGCAGATATCATAAGTTCGTTGCCCGACGATGACCCGGACGCTGAATTACTGAAACGGATAAGCCGGAATTTTGGTGGGAACAGTATGGGGATCATCATTCTCGAAACTGACGATGTTTACCAAACGGAAGTGCTGGAACATGTTGTGGCCCTCACCGACACGGTAAGCTATATTGAAGGCATATCTTCGGTAACCAGTCTCACAAATATCATCAACATCAAAGGGCAGGACCAGGGTTTTGCAATTGGTAAACTTGTTGACGAGTGGGAACTGCCCCAAACGCCCGAAGAATTTGAACTCCTCAAAAGCAATGTGATGGCCAATGATATGTATAATGGCTCCATCGTTTCGGAGGATGGAACATCGACGGTAATTATTTTCACACTTCAGGATGGTGCAGATGTGAGTGCCGTTGCGCAGGCAGTGATTGATAAAACTACCGAGCTCAACTTGCCCGAGAATGTCTATTTCATCGGCGCACCAATGCTTGTCACCTACATTTCGGACACAATGAAAGCAGATTTGCTGCGCCTCCTGCCCAT
>CAZBDF010000374.1:0-5100 GCA_964490385.1 uncultured Lentimicrobiaceae bacterium
ATTTTCATTGGAACAGTACATCGGAAAAAAACATGTTGTATTTTTCTTTTACCCACTCGATTTTACCTTTGTTTGTCCAACCGAAATCCTTGCTTTCCAGGATTATTTGGCTGAGTTCGAAAAGCGCAATGTTGCAGTAGTTGGATGTTCAATCGACTCAAAATTCTCGCACTGGGCATGGCTCAATACCGATAAAAATGATGGTGGGATCAAAGGTGTGAAATTCCCATTGGTTTCTGACCTTGCAAAAACAATATCAGAAAACTATGATGTTTTAGCCGGAGAGTATGATTATAACGACGAAGGTGAAATGGAATTTGACGGCGCACCTGTTGCTTACCGTGGTTTGTTCCTTATTGACAAGCAGGGTGTTGTCCGCCACCAGGTTGTAAATGACCTTCCTCTTGGACGTAGCGTTAAAGAAGCTATCCGCATGGTTGACGCTTTGCAGTTTTTCGAAGAAAACGGTGAAGTTTGCCCGGCTGACTGGAACAAGGGCGACGATGGTATGACAGCATCTGCTGATGGTGTTGCCGATTACCTTTCAAAACACTAATTCAAAATTAGTGAGTTCTTTGATTAATGATTTTAGTGGTGTAAATCAAAAATCTTAAATCGTTAATTATTAATCTTAAATCAAATTTATTTTGATGTAAAATAACTGATACAAAAGCCCCGAAAATAAGCGGGGCTTTTGTTTTTTCAATAATAAATACAAATGGAAAAACACGCAAATACAAATCATGAACTTCATCCTGAATTGAAAAAACGCTGGAGCCCACGCGCTTTCAGTGATAAAAAGGTTGAAAAAGAAAAATTGCAACGGATTTTCGAAGCTGCCCGATGGGCGCCTTCGGCAAGCAATGAACAGCCATGGTATTTCATAGTTGGAGAAGCCGGCGATGAGACCTACAAAAAGATTTTTGATACACTGGTGGAGTTTAATCAACTTTGGGTAAAAACTGCTCCGCTTGTGGTGCTTGCCATTGGAAAAATTAGTTCCGAAAAATCAGGAAAAGAAAATGGTTGGTATAAGTACGATGTAGGCCAGGCGGTTGCACATCTCACTTTCCAGGCAACGCTCGAAGGTTTGTGGGTACACCAGATGGGAGGCTATGATGCTCAAAAAGCCGGTGAAGTATTTGAAGTTCCTGAGGGCTATGAAGTTGTTAGTGCTTTTACCCTTGGATATATGGGCGATTACAAAGTGTTGCACCCCAATTTGCAAAAGATGGAAGTGGCCGACAGGGAAAGAAAAAACACGGATGATTTTATTTTTTCAAATAAATTTGGAGAGAAATCTTCGTTGATATAAAATGTATTATAAAAAACATAGTTTGTTTGCCTGAATTATTCATGAAAACTGATAGTATAAATATCAATAGCCCCGTCCTTCAGGGCGGGGTCTATGATTGGCACCAAATACCCTCCCTTGAAAATTTGAAAAAGTTTATTTTTTTATTTTTAAACTTTTTCAAATTTTCAAGGGGCGTCAGGTCGCTTATTTCAATCCCCGCCTTAAAAGACGGGGCTATTGATCCGCCAGCATTATTTATTCATAAATTATTCAGGTTAGGATCTATTAATCCTTTATTTGTTTTTCTTCAGGGCTTAGCGTTGGTAATTCTTATTTCTTCCTGTGCTGGTGATGGCTCAAAGTCAACACAAAAGAAAACCACACCCACTGAAAAAAAGACTGTAATAAAGGTTCCTGATTTTAATGCCGATTCGGCATACTATTTTATTGAGAAACAATTGAGTTTTGGGCCGAGGGTACCGGAAACGGAAGCGCATTCCCAGTGTGCTGCCTGGCTGGTATCAACTTTGGAAAGGTTTGCTACGGAAGTTAAAGTGCAGGAGTTTAAAGCCCGGATTTATGACAATCGCATCCTCAATGGCAAAAATATCATTGCTTCCTTTAAGCCTGAATTTCAACGAAGGATTTTCCTTTCATCGCATTGGGACTCGCGCCCCTATGCCGATCATGATGCCGATCCATCAAAACATAACACTCCTATTGACGGTGCCAATGACGGTGCCAGCGGAACAGGTGTATTGATTGAAATTGCGCGGCAAATAAGCTTGCAAAATCCAAAAATTGGCGTTGATATCGTACTCTTCGACCTGGAAGATTATGGCCCTCCGCAGGATAATCAAACCAATCAAGCCTCCGAAACCTGGGGCCTGGGTTCACAATATTGGTCGAACAACCCGCACACTTATGGTTATTCTGCCAACTATGGAATTTTACTTGACATGGTTGGGGCTTCGGATGCTGTATTTCCCAAAGAGGGTTTTTCGATGTATTATGCTCCCGATATTGTGGAGAAAGTTTGGAGTATTGCCCAATCAATTGGATATGCTGACTATTTTTTAGATGAAACAGGTGGCTACATTACCGACGACCATTATTTTGTAAACACCATTGCAGAAATTCCAACCATTAATATAATTCACCTCGACGACAATTCTGTCAATGGATCCTTCTACGATCACTGGCATACTGTTGAAGATAATCTCGAACAAATTGATCCTGCCACATTAAAAATTGTTGGACAGACAGTGCTGACGGTTATTTATCGGGAATAGGAAAAGAAGGAATGGAGTTGTGGAGTGATGGAGAAATGGAGTGAAACATGGATACATACCAAATCACTGATTACTAATCACCAACCACAGTTCACTAATCACTATTTCAACAAGCTTTCAAAATCAGGATTATCATTCAGCGGGTTAAAAACCGGATCGTTATAGAGCCTATATTTATCTTTAAACCCCAGCATCACTGCAAGCCGTAAATATTCCAGGGCTTTGGTTTCTTCGTTTAGTGCCATTCTTCTTTTTGCTTCCAGGTAAACATGTTCGGGATTGGTAGGTTCAATTAAGCGGTATATTTTAAGGTATTTTTCTGAAGCCTCAGGGTTTTTATCACTTACTGCTTTGTCCGACATCATGTAGGCCATTACTCCAAGATAAGCCAAAAGCCTTTTTTGCATGAGTTGCTCTGTTTTCGAGACAGTACTATTGTTCAATTTCTGCATTTCATTTGCCCACCAGGCCACATCTTTGGTTTTAAATGCCTGCAAATAACTGTTTTGTAATCCCATCTCCATCTGTATGGTTTTGACCATTTCGTTAATTTGCTCATTGTAAACCGGATTTTTTCGCAGTTCCTCTCCAAGGATTTTGAACTTACTTACATCGGTAAGCCCATCCAATACTTCTGTTGCCCTTTCTGTCACTTCATAGCTATCGAATATTCGACCGGCAGTTTTAAGTGTGTTTACCTTTTGAAGATACCAATCTTTGGCGGTATTAATTTCTATTTGGTCAATGGCTTTTGATTTATCTTTCATCGCAACCAAATCAAGCCACAGGAATATTTCTTCAGCAACATCAGGTGGGGGCCAATTGTGGTCTCCATCAAAAAGTACCATTGCACAGTTAAACTTCTCACGTTTAAGCAGCCTGTCAGTATTGATGATCTCAATCATATTAAAGTCTTCGTTACCGGCCATCCCCATAAAACTAAAAGTAGGTTCGGGAGCTTTAACTCCTACCTGTATTCCGGCTCCGCATGCTACCATGGCACTGATTTCAGGATAAGCCTCGGCAAATGCAAGGCCAAGCCTGGCCCCGCCCGAAAAACCCATCAGGTAAATCCGGTCCTTATCTATTGGAAAATCACTTTTTACAGTATTCAGCAGTTTATCAAATGATGCGATAATTTCATTTCCGGGCATTCCATTTTTAATTTCGTTGGAACCAACAAGCAGGAAGTGATACTTGTTTGCAAGAAGTCGGTAAATTGTTACGGGCTGGTTGCCGTTGGCATGTGCATCAAGAAAAATGATTACAGGTAAGCCGGGCGAACCAGCAGGTATTTTAGGTTCGAAAACTGAAAATGGAGGAAGTGCTTTTGTTGGGTTTACATCCTTTGGGGAAGAAGTTTCGGTCTGATTATTTTCGTATTCTTCACCATCGTCAACGCTTGAAACTTGTTCCTTCTCATGCGTGGAGGCACCATCTGTTTCTTTTATTATGGAAGGTTGATTTTTATCGCTTGCCGGCTTATCGGATTTCTTCGGTTCATTAACACAGGATGCAAGAATGAGAAAAGCAACTGTGAAGCACAGTAGAATATTAAGATATTTCATATTTGATTTTTTACAACAATTCATTGGCCAGGTTTGCCAGCTCAGAGCGTTCGCCCTTTTCAAGCCTGACGTGGGCATACAATTCGTGATGTTTGATCCTGTCGATCAGGTAAGATAAACCATTACTTTGTGAATCAAGATAAGGGGTGTCTATCTGGTAAATATCGCCTGTGAAAATGATTTTAGTTCCTTCGCCGGCTCGGGTGATAATGGTTTTTATTTCGTGGGGCGTAAGGTTTTGTGCCTCATCAACAATAAAAAACACATTTGAAATACTTCTGCCCCTGATATAGGCCAAAGGTTGGATCAATAGTTTTTCGGCTTCCAATGCAGAATTGATGTTTTGAAATTCTTTATCGCGCTCACCAAATTGATTTTGAATAAACTTCAGGTTATCGTAAAGCGGCTGCATGTAGGGGTCGATCTTTGATTTGGCATCGCCCGGTAAAAACCCAATGTCTTTGTTGCTCAAGGGAACTATGGGCCTGGCCATGTAGATTTGTTTGTAATTGCGACGTTGGTTCCAAGCACCCGCTAGTGCCAATAAAGTTTTTCCGGTTCCGGCAATGCCCTGCAAAGTAACCAACCTGATATGGGGATTGGTGACAGCATGTAAGGCAAATACCTGTTCGGCATTGCGGGGTGTAATTTTTGAAACCGGATGTTTGTCCAGGCGTTCAATCAATAAGTTTCTCGGGTTGTAATATCCCAATGCTGACGAGCTACTGCTTTGCAGGATCAGGTATTGATTTGGCGAAAGGTTTTCAAGCCCAAGGTCTGCCGGTTCACATAGCCCTTCGGTATAAAGCCTGTCGATGCCTTTTTGATCAACATCTTCGAAGCGGGTTATTCCAGAGTACAGCGAATCTACATTTTCAATTTTTCCCGTAAGGAAATCCTCTGCCGGTAAATTTAGTGCCTTGGCTTTTATCCTCAGGTTAAC
>CAZBDF010000375.1:0-5091 GCA_964490385.1 uncultured Lentimicrobiaceae bacterium
GTATCGTTGGCAAGGCTGGCTGGGTTTGATACATCATGAACAAATTGTATGAATTGTCCACTAGCCGGGTCAAAACGCGTAAGCCCACCCCGTGAACCCAACCACAACATACCTGAGTTGTCTTCAAAAAAAATCTCAGTCCATTTGTGCGAAATGCTATTATTATCGTAGGGCTTGGCCCTGTAAATACGAAAGTTGTTGCCGTCGTATTTGTTCAGGCCATCTTCGGTACCAAACCACATGAAGCCCTTGCTATCCTGGAAAATACAATACACCGAACTCATCGACAGCCCGTCGTTAATTGTGATACGTTTAAATCGAATATGCGAATCCTGTGACCTGGACATTAACGATGATGTACTGATTATAAAGACAAGGATGAGCCTTAAAAAAAACGACCATTTACTTTTTTGGGGAAGGGCTTTCAATGTTTTCAAAACGCTTTTCACCTCAGTTTTATTTGGGAGTGCAGAACCAAACTTGCGGATGGTATAGCATTTAACGTACAAAAGCATATTGTAAGTATTCCGAATGAGTTTGTTTTCTGTAAGCTTTACAGTTATCAACATTATATTTTGTAGGATGAATTTATTAAAAATTGGATTCATTTAGCTGGTATAGAAATGAAGTGAACCTTTCGCTTAAATAATTTCAATTGTGTCATTTAGCTTCGCTGTCATTAATTGTTATTTACGCTTCGCGCGTCATTTTATTTGAAAAAAATGACTACGAATGACCATCAATGACAATAAATGACTTTCAATTGGAAAAAGGTTTTCGTTTTAACAAATCTCGCAACCACCTAAATAATTACAAAAATTGCTGATTAATATGTTTCAAAACCAAGCAAAAAGGTTGAGGTTTATATCAAGAGAAAAGCCCACTTTTCAATCTGAAATATCAATGTCAACAAATATTCAAAAAGGCTTGTCGTTTATTCTTCGGGGAATGATAATTTTGTCCGTTCCTGATTTTAAAGGGGACCGCTTCCATGAGCATGAACAAAAATACATACGAAAGCCGCAAGCTGGTGATCATCGGGATATTTATCCTGGTGGGGTTCATATTTGCTGTGCGCTTGTTTTTCGTTCAAGTGCTTAACGAAAAATATGTACTGTCGGCTACAAATAATGTGTTGCGCTATGTTACCCAATATCCCGCCAGGGGGCTGGTTTATGATCGCAATGGAGCTTTGCTTGTGTACAACGAGGCTGCCTACGATTTGATGGTAACCCCAAAACTGGTAAAAGAAATCGACACGGCTGAATTTTGCGCCTTGATTGGGATCGAAGACAGTGTCTTTATAGAAAACATGGCAAAAGCCAGGAAATATTCTCCCTACAAGGCTTCAATTTTCGAAGAACAAATATCCAAAGAAAACTATGGGTACATTGAGGAAAAGCTATACAAATACCCCGGGTTTTTTGTTCAGGCCAGAACCCTGAGGAAATATCCCCGATTAACGGCAGCCCACACTTTAGGATATATTGGTGAAGTTAACCAACGGGAAATCGACAATGGGCCTTATTACAAAATGGGCGATTACATTGGTAAAAGTGGTATCGAAAAGGCGTATGAAAAAGAACTGCGTGGGAAAAAGGGATTAAAAGTTAGCATGGTTGATGTTTTTAACCGGATAAAAGGAAGCTATGCCGATAGGAAATTCGACACCCTGGCAATTCCCGGAAACGATCTTTACCTGACCATCGATGCAGACTTGCAGGCCTATGGCGAGAGGCTCATGCAAAATAAAAGAGGAAGTATTGTTGCCATTGAACCTGCAACCGGAGAGATCCTGGCATTAATAACAAGCCCGGCCTACGATCCGAATTTATTGGTGGGACGGGTTAGAAGTAAAAATTATAACTTGTTGTACAAGGACACATTAAAACCTCTTTTCAACCGCGCACTGCTGGCGATGTATCCGCCAGGTTCTACCTTCAAACCCTTAATGGCACTAATCGGTTTGCAGGAAGGTGTATTAAACAGAAACACAAAGTATCCGTGTGCCGGCGAAACAGCCCTGCCCATCAAGTGCAGCCACAATCATTATTCGCCATTGGACCTCACCCATTCCATCGAACAATCCTGCAATCCGTATTACTGGAATGTATTTAAATCCGTGATCGATAATCCAAAATATGGATCCGTCAGGGAAGGTTTTGAGAAGTGGCGCGATTATCTCGAAAGCTTCAATATGGGTAAAACTTTTGGTTCGGATTTGCTGGTCGAAAGATCAGGCAATGTGCCAAAGTCGGCATATTATGATAAATATTTCGGTAAGAATGTATGGCGCTCGATGACGATCCGTTCGTTAGCAATCGGCCAGGGCGAGTTGTTGATCACTCCAATGCAACTTACCAATATGACTGCTATCATTGCCAACCGTGGTTTTTATTACCCCCCGCATGTTGTTAAGTCGGTGAATAGAGATGGTGAAATTGAAAACCTGGGATTTGAAAAGAAAATCACAATGGTCGATCCCGAGCATTTCGAACCTGTAGTTGAAGGAATGTACCTGGTTTATAACGGAGAACACGGAACAGGAAGGTGGTATGTCCACGATAGCATTATTATGTGTGGAAAAACCGGCACTGTACAAAATCCACACGGAGAGAACCATTCGGTGTTTTTAGCTTTTGCCCCGATGGACAACCCCAAAATTGCCATATCGGTAATTGTTGAAAATGGGGGCTATGGATCGAAATACGGTGTGCCCATTGCTACCCTGATGATGGAGAAATATATCCTGGGCGAATTTGAGCGGCCCTGGTTTGAAAAGAAAATGCTGGAGGATAATTTGATTGGGGAGTGAGGTTGGTTGGTTGGGTAGGCAGAGACAAGGCATGCCTTGTCTCAACAGAAAAAAGAAAGACAGTAAACCAATAACCTTTATCAAAATAACAATTCAACAATTTAACAATATAGCAATTTAACAATATAGCATTTTAACAATTTTCTTCAACTTTGAGATCAAGAACAAACATATTACAAAACCTTGACTGGTGGCTAATCCTGCTGTATGCTATGCTGGTTTTAATAGGTTGGGTTAACATTTATGCAGCGGTTTATAACGATGAACACAGCAGCATCTTCGATATGTCGCAAAGCTATGGCAAGCAGTTGCTTTGGATTGTTACTTCTGTTGTCCTGGCCCTGATTATCCTGTTAATCGACGCCAAATTTTACTCCTCCTTTTCGTGGATCATCTATATTGCTATGATTGGGGCCCTGATTGGGGTACTGGTTTTTGGTAAAGAAATTGCCGGGTCGAAATCCTGGTTCCAGATTGGTAGCTTCTCCCTCCAGCCGGCCGAATTTGCCAAATTTGCCACTAACCTGGCCATGGCAAAATACTTGAGCACACTCAACCTCAATTTAAAGCATATCCGCTCATTGTTAAAGGCTGTCATCATTCTTACCATTCCTGCCGGGCTTATCCTGCTTCAAAACGATACAGGATCGACCCTGGTTTATTCGGCTTTTGTTTTTGTGCTTTACCGCGAAGGGATGCCTGGTGGAATATTGATCATCGGCCTTGCATTAATCTTTCTTTTCCTGATGGCTTTGCTGGTAAATACATTTGTGATCCTTGGCATACTGGTGCTGCTGGCGATACTTTTGATACTGATGATGCAAAGGACAACAACCAGTGTGATGACCACAGTATTGGTTGTAATTGTTGCATCCGGCTTTGTTTTTAGTGTTGATTATGCCTTCAAAAATATCCTTGAACCGCACCACCGCTCAAGGCTAAATGTTTTGCTGGGAAAAGAAACCGACATACACGGGGCAGGTTACAATGTGCACCAATCCCTGATTGCCATTGGCTCGGGAGGATTAACAGGTAAAGGCTTTTTGAAAGGAACCCAGACCAAATACGATTTCGTGCCCGAACAAAGCACCGATTTTATTTTTTGCACTATCGGCGAAGAATGGGGATTTGTTGGAAGTTTGGTGGTGGTTGCATTATTTGTAGCCCTATTGATCCGGCTTATTATTGTCGCTGAAAGGCAGCGATCGAAATTTAGCAGGATTTATGGCTATGGTGTGGCCTCCATCATCTTTTTCCATTTCACGGTAAACATCGCTATGACCCTGGGACTGTTCCCGGTTATAGGTATCCCTCTTCCCTTTCTCAGCTATGGAGGTTCATCGCTTTGGGCCTTTACCATCCTGCTGTTTATTTTTATCAAAATGGATTCGAACAGGGTGAATTTGTTGTACTAAACGAGTTTGGCGTTTGGCGTTTGGCGTTTGGCCAAATACCTAAGAGGTGGGGTGGTTAAATATTGCTTTTCTGCAAACTATATCTTTCTGTTTATTAAGATTTGTCAAAAAAAACGTCTTTTTGTCCCGTTGTTTGATTTTTTTTAAAGGTTTTTTCAACGAGATTTCTCCCTCCTGCCCGCCGCTTCGCTTTGGCAGGCGGGTCGGTCGAAATGACAAAGTCGTGGTTTATTGGTTTGGGGGAAAGGGAAAGTGGGCGCAGAGCGCCCACTTTCCCTTTCCCTACCCTACATTCATGAGCTTTGTCATTTCGATGGAGCACAGCGACTGAGAAATCTATCTTTACGAAAATGATATGCTGATGAAAGGAAAGTTAAAGAGGAAAATAAAAAAAATGGGAGGAGAAAATAAATCCAGATAACACCCCACCTAAGAAGTTTAATGGCCGCCATCCCTTTCAGTACTGATCACTATTCACTATTCACCAATCACCAGTTACTCCACCCTGGCTTCAATAGGATTTCTTAATCCTGAATACTTGATCAGTTCCATTTTCACCGAACCCACAACAACTTCGGATCTTCCTAAAACCGGGAGTTTGTTCCCATCATCGGTTACCCACAACTTCATAGGATAGGGATTGTCAAAAACTTCGCCTGTGGCAACCATGGGCCTAAAAGCAAGGCAGTTAAAAACACCAAGTTGGGTTTCAACCAGCTCACGGCCCACAAATTGAATCACCGATACATAGGCTGAATCATCGAGATAAAAATCAACTTTATAATTCTGACCTTCCTGAGCATCGATAAAATCAAAAGTCCTTAAATAATATGCTACTGAAATAATATCCTGGATATCCGG
>CAZBDF010000376.1:0-3899 GCA_964490385.1 uncultured Lentimicrobiaceae bacterium
AAGCTGAGGCATCTCTCCCTTTATTTCCTTCATTATTTTTGCGATTCGAAATGACTATTTGAAATAGAAAACCTAAAACTTAAAAAAAATCTTAAAAAATATTAACTTTTTAATCTTAACACTTGAAGCATAATGCAGTAAGATATGAATAACTCCTGGCAATTTGTAATTGCCACGGCATTCAAATGTTATAATTTTATGCATTCAAAAAAAGCAAAGAACAGCGAATTTTTTTTACCAAATCTTAAATTTAATTAAAATGCTTATGAACAAATTATTACTCAGAATTGCTTTTGCTGTAGTGCTGCTTTTCAGCACACAGGCAATTTTCGCACAAGGTACCACCACTTCAGGGATGAATGGTAAGGTAATTGGGACAAATAATGAAACCCTTCCCGGGGCAACAGTAGTTGCCATTGATGTTCCTTCGGGCTCTCAGTATGGAACAGTTACTGACCTGGATGGTTATTACAGGATTCCAAACATGAACGTTGGTGGCCCTTACAAAATCACCATTACTTTTGTTGGTTACGAACCATTTGTTAAAGAAGATATCTTCCTTACACTTGGTCAGACTTTAAAGCTCGAAGTAAACCTAAGTGAGCAGGCCCAGGCCCTTGAAGGGGTGGAGATTATCGCTCAACAAAACGATGTTTTCGATGGTAACCGTACAGGTGCCGAAACATTTGTTAGTAATGCAGAAATTCAAAAATTACCAACCATTACCAGGAGCTTGTCTGATTTTGCCAGGGTTACACCTCAGGCTAAAGTGGGTACAAATGGATCCATTTCTGTTGCAGGTATGAGTAACAGGTACAATGCCATCTCCATTGATGGAGCTGTAAATAACGATGTTTTCGGTTTATCAGCAACCGGGACCAATGGTGGTCAAACCGGTGGTACTGCAATTTCATTAGATGCCATCGACCAGTTACAGGTTGTAGTCGCACCTTACGATGTTCGTCAGGGTGGTTTTGTTGGAGCAAGTATTAACGCTGTTACCCGCAGGGGGACCAACGAATTTGAAGGATCAGCTTACTGGCTTTACAGAAATCAGGCTATGGCCGGAAAAACACCCGGAGCACTTCTGGAAGATGGAGATGGTGACGAAGCTGAAAAGCTTGCCGACTTCACTGCGAAAACTTATGGCTTCCGCCTGGGTGGCCCGATTATTAAAAATAAACTTTTCTTCTTTGTGAATGCTGAATTCCAAAGGGATGAAACACCAAAGCCATATAGTTTCAGCGAATACTCCGGCGACTCGGATGAAGCAGCCCTGAATGCCTTTTCAGAAAAACTTCAGGATTATGGCTATAATCCCGGTGGATATTTAGACAAGGTAAACAAGCTGGAAAGTGATAAGATTATTGCACGTATCGACTGGAATATTTCTGATCACCATAAGCTGACACTTAGAAATAGTTATGTAAATAATGAATCTACCAATGAGGCTGGTTCATCAAAAACAAGTTTATCTTTTGCGAATAACGGCGTTTACTTTCCCAGTAAAACCAACTCCTTTGCTGCTGAATTAAAGAGCAACTGGAACAACATGAACAACAACCTGATCATTGGTTATACAACTGTTCGCGACAACCGTGATCCCATTGGTGGAAAATTCCCTGCATTAAGGATTTATGATGGTGCCGGTACAATTTATGCCGGATCTGAACCTTATTCAACAGGTAACCAGCTCGACCAGGATATCTTTACTATTAACGACAACTTCACCATTTATAAAGGTAAAAACACAATTACCTTCGGTGTAAACTACGAGTTGAGCAAAACTTATAACATGTTTATGCGTAAAGCATTTGGTGAATATCGCTTCCTTAGCCTTGACGATTTCATGAACAACGAAACCGTTCCTGCTTATCAATACGAAAGAGGTTATTCATTGATTGATGATGTTGTTGGTGATGGTTCGGCAGCAGCAGCCGATTTCAGAACTTCACAGTTAGGTTTTTATATCCAGGATGAAGTTCAGGTGAACGACGATTTTAAACTTACCTTAGGTTTGCGTTTTGATGTTCCCTGGTACATGGATCAACCGAATCCAGGCCCTTATGGGGATGAGGTATGGCAAAGCTTTAACGATTCTACACTTGCCCTTTGCAGGGATTATGGATACAATACCCAGGGTGCGCAGGCAGGTAAAATGCCTAAAGCTCAGCTTATGTTCAACCCTCGTATTGGATTCAACTGGGATGTTAAAGGCGATCAACAAACACAATTCCGTGGTGGCCTTGGTATCTTCACCAGCCGTTTACCACTTGTCTGGACAGGTGGATCATATACCAATAATGGAGTAACCATTGGTGGTGTTTATCACCGCAGTTCATGGGGTACACCAATCTGGTTCAAGCCCGGCTGGGACGATCAATATACAGCACAGGACTTTGGCGCCACTGATCCAATCCCTTCGGGACAAATGGACCTTTTTGCCGAAGACTTTAAATATCCACAAATGTTCCGTACCAGCCTTGCTGTCGATCAAAAGTTACCATGGGGAATGATTGGAACTTTAGAAGGTATTTATACCAAAACAATCAACAACATACTCTATTATAACCTCAACGAGAAACCTGCTACAAAATATCTAACAGGCAATGATGAGGATCATCGTCCTATTTATCCAGGCGAAAGCATCGATGACCGTTACACAAGGATTATGCTTGGTACCAATACCAAAGAAGGATATACCTATAACTTAACAGCACAACTTACCAAGCAGTTCGAAAAAGGCCTTTCCGGTACAGTTGCTTACACCTTTGGCCGTGCCAAAGCAGTAAACGATGGAACATCTTCACAAAACTCATCACAATGGCGTTACATGGAAAACGTGAATGGCTTGAACCACCTCAGCTTGAGCAACTCTGATTTTGATTTAGGTTCACGGGTTATGTTGTTCCTTTCATATCGCGCCGAGTATGCCAAGCGTCTTGCAACAACTGTTGGCCTGTATTACAATGGTCAATCAGGACAGCGTTATTCCTATGTTTACAACGACTATGGCGACCTGAACGGTGAAGGTGAAAATCCTGGAAACCTAATCTGGATTCCTGCACATCCAGAAGAAATTAACTTGATTAATATTGAAGACGGAGAAGGAAACGTAATTTCAAGTGCAGAACAGCAATGGGTGAATTTGAACTTTTTCATCGAAAGCGACAAAAACCTGAAGTGTAACCGTGGGTCTTATGCCGAAAGAAACAGTACTCGCCTTCCTTTCGAAAGCATTGTTGACCTGAAGATTGCACAAGATATCGTTCTGAATGTTTCTGGCAAACACCATACAATCCAGGTTACTTTCGATATCTTTAACTTTACCAATATGCTGAATAAAAACTGGGGTACACGTCGTTTCATTACCAACGATGCATTCCAGTTGATCAAGTTCGAAGGATACCAGGATGATGGAACTACTCCTGAATTTACTTACCATGGCACTGGCAACGTAGAAGATATTTATAATATCAGCGACAGTGGCGTACAGAGTTCAAGATGGCAAGGCCAAATTGGCATCAGGTACATCTTCAACTAAGCAATACAATATTTTATCTATAAAAGAGGTTCAGTTTTGGACCTCTTTTTTTATTCGATCGTACATTTTTTTAAAATAATGGAACGACTAAACTCAGAACTCCTGACCAGATAGCTGGCTTTCAGCGATTTATTTTGTATCCCTCGTAAATATTCATATCTTATGATAAGGTAATAAGGTTGTGAGATATTGGGATATGGTCTCTGTACTAAGGTTGGGGAAAGAGATAAGGTTTTTAAGAAATCGCTGTTAAAGCTATGAAATAAAAAAAACCTTATTTACTGCATATTAACCTTAGTAGCTTTTATATACACCCTAAGCTCTCCAACCTTATTACCTTATTTCTCGAATCCAT
>CAZBDF010000376.1:3999-5077 GCA_964490385.1 uncultured Lentimicrobiaceae bacterium
CTTTTTAACTTTTCGTCGAAGCTTAAAAACGAAACCGTTGGCAACAGTGTGTATTTGCGTGGTTTGATTGAGTACTCAAATATCTGTTCCAAAAATTGTTTTTACTGTGGTGTACGCAGGGGGAATAAATCCATTGAACGATATTCACTTACGGATGCTGAAGTGTTAGATGCAGCACGCTATGCTTATCAGCATAATTTTGGATCACTGGTAATCCAGGCAGGCGAAAGGAGCGATCGAAATTTTGTTCATACCATTTCTGAATTATTGAAGGAGGTTCAGAAATTATCGAATGGACAGTTGAGGGTAACGCTTTCGTTGGGTGAGCAAACTGAAGATACATTCAAGCTCTGGCACGAAAGTGGGGCTCATCGCTATTTACTGCGGATTGAAACTTCCAACAGGGAACTTTATGCAAAACTTCATCCTAACGATAAAACCCACAATTATGATGAACGATTGAATGCCCTTGACTTATTAAGAAAAACTAGCTACCAGGTGGGCACCGGAGTGATGGTGGGCATGCCTTTTCAAACCATAGAAGACCTTGCTGATGATTTGCTTTTCATCAAATCGCAGGATGTCGATATGGTTGGAATGGGGCCTTACGTGGAACATGAACTAACGCCACTTTACAAATACAATGATGAACTTTTACCCAAACCTGAGCGTTTTGATCTTTCAATGAAAATGATTGCTTTGCTGCGGATATTGATGCCAGATATAAATATGGTCGCCACTACCGCTATGCAAACACTTCACCCGCAAGGGCGCGAAATCGCACTCAGGATTGGGGCCAATGTTGTAATGCCAAATCTCACCCCTTTGAAATACCGTGAAGATTACCAGCTTTATGCAGATAAACCCAACATACATGAAGATACCGAAGAAAGCCTGCAAAAACTTGAGTTGAAGTGTGCTGAAGCCGGTTGTGTTATTGCTTACAACCAATGGGGCGATTCGAAGCATTATTCTTCTAGACAAAAATATTAACATTCTGAGTTTTTGTAATTATTTAGAAGCGTCTGTCTTTAAAGTAAATTTCATTGAGATATCCATAGCCCCGGCATTTATGCCG
>CAZBDF010000377.1:0-5068 GCA_964490385.1 uncultured Lentimicrobiaceae bacterium
GTTAAAGCCCTTGATTTGGATGAAGTGCGATTAACGCTGGATGAATTTGAAGCCTTCCGCCTCGCCGATCATGCCGGTCTATCACATGCTGAAGCTGCAGAAGAGATGGAGATTTCACGCTCAACATTTACGCGCTTAATCGAAAAGGCCCGCTTAAGTATAGCCGATTTTATTGTTAAAGGAAGGTTGTTGACCATAGAAGGGGGTAATGTGCATTTCAGGACAAATACCTTCCATTGTCAGGAATGTGGGCATATGTTCAAAACAAATTTTAATAGTACGATAACTGAATGTCCGGCTTGTCATTCGAAAAATCTTATAAATATGGCTGGAGGGTTCGGACATGGAAAATGTTGTAATTTAAACCATCAAAAAAAAGGAGGTAAGAATGCCAGGATTTAACAGAACAGGTCCGTCAGGACAAGGCCCACAAACAGGTCGGCGCATGGGGCCTTGCGCCGAAAATGAAGACAATTCACGTGGCTATGGCTTTGGAAGAGGTCGGGGACGTGGGTTAGGTAGGGGATTTGGCTTTTTCGGTTTTGGAGGAAAAAATCAAATAGCTGAAGATAGCTCATTAGAAAATGAAATTGATTTTTTGAAAGATCAAATTTCTCAGCTCGAACAGAGATTAGGTAGGAAAAAGAAAGCCGAGTAAGGATTTTTTGAGTAGGGGGAATTGAGAGAATGCATGTTGCTCATTAGCCTGAATAATTCATGAAAATCGACAATAGAAACATCCATAGCCCCGTCTTTTAAGGCGGGGTCTATGATTGATCCAAAACACCCTCCCCTGAAAATTTGAAAAAGTTTTAAAATAAAAAATAAACTTTTTCAAATTTTCAGGGGGTGTCAGGTCGTATATTTCAATCCCCGTCCGCCAGCTGGCGGAGGCTATGGATTTGATAACACTATTTATTTATGAATTAATCCGGTTAGAACATTTAATGGATAGTTTAGATTGTTTTTCTTCAAGTTCGGGAACTGCATTCTCTCTTTATTTTACTTCAATTTTAAATATTAATAATATGATAGGAAAAAAAGTTGGACTCGGTTCAGGCCGGGGGCTTGGCCTCGGAGAAGGCCAGGGAAGAAACAAAGGTGGGTCGTTTGGCCCGGGAGGATTTTGTGTTTGCGCCAAATGTGGCGAAAAAATCCGCCACCAGCAAGGTGTAAAATGTACAACAATAAAATGTCCTGCTTGTGGAACAACCATGATCAGGGAAGAATTATTAAATAAAAAAAAATAAAATCAATTTAAAAATGAAAATTGCCATTCCAACATTAAACAATCAATTGACTGCTCATTTTGGGCATTGCGAGCGTTTTGCCATCGTACATGTCGAAGACAATAAGGTTGTAAAAGAAGAATACATCGACCCTCCTGTGCATCAGCCCGGCGTGTATCCAAGATTTCTCGCCGATCAGGGTGTGAAAGTTATCATTGCAGGTGGCATCGGTCAGCGTGCAATTGATTTGTTTAATCAAAATGACATTGATGTTTTTATGGGAGTTCCTGTTGGTGATCCTAAAACATTGGTTGAAGATTATCTTAACCAAAAATTAAGCACTGGACAAAACCTCTGCGACCACTAAAATTAAATGGAAGACATTACTTACCACCCAATTGGCCTGATCAATACGCCTTACAAGGAAGCGAAAAATATCCCTATCCAGGGGGCTTTTGATGAAAATACTGAAGGCTGCTGTTGTCTTGACGAAAAATATGCAGCGGGATTATTGGATCTGGATGGTTTTAGCCATGCTATCATTCTTTATCATTTTGATAAATCTGGTGTGGTGAAACTTCGCACCTCACCTTTCCTCGAAGATGTAGAACACGGAATTTTTGCAATCCGTGGTCCTGCCAGGCCCAACAGCATCGGCTTGACAGTTGTGAAAATCACAAAAATAGAAGGGAACCGATTGTTTTTTGTTGGTGTTGACATGCTTGATGGTACACCTATTCTTGATATCAAACCCTATGTAAAATATTTTGATAACAGGGACAATGTAAAATCAGGTTGGGTGGACCAACATTTTGAAAATGGGAATATTCCTCAGATGCTGTCTAAATTTCGTTTTTAGAAATTATTATGATGTATTTTTTGTCAGATTGAGGCATTTTTGAGAAGCATAGCAATAGCTACGTTTCGAAAAAATAACGATGAAATGGCGAAAAAGACACATAATAAAACTGATGGATGAATTTTAGACAGCTTCTCAATAAACTATTTTGAAATAAAAGATGAAAATAGCCATAGCAAGCGGAAAAGGGGGCACCGGTAAAACTACCCTGGCAACAAATTTAGCTGTTTTGATTGCCGAAACAGAGAGGGTGGTATTGGCTGACCTTGATGTTGAAGAACCCAATTCGGGTTTATTTATTAAGGCAAAACTGCTGAGTGAAGATGTGAAATATAAAATGATCCCACAGTGGAATGAAGAGGCTTGTACACTTTGTGGCCTTTGCCAGGAAGTATGTAATTTTCATGCAGTCATTCAGCTGGGCGATCAAATCATGGTTTTTCCTGAATTGTGCCACAGTTGTTATGCCTGTTCAGAATTGTGCCCTGCTGCTGCCTTGCCCATGAAAGCTTATCGGATGGGAACAATGAAGCATTATCAAAGTGGCAATCTTAATTTTATCGAAAGCCGCCTGGATATTGGGCAGGAGCAGGCCGTTCCACTTATAGCACAAACCAACGATTTTATCTCCGACAATTTTAATGATGGCCATCTCGTACTTTTGGATTCGCCTCCCGGTACTTCTTGTCCGGTGATTGAAGCCACAGCAGAAGCCGACTATGTTATCCTTGTTACCGAACCCACACCTTTTGGTTTACACGACCTGAAACTTGCAGTAGATACAATAAGGCAAATGAAAAAAGATTTTGCGGTTGTGATCAATCGCGATGGGGCAGGGGATGAACAGGTACTTACATATTGCAAAATTGAAAATATAAAGGTGCTCGCCAGGATTCCTGACGACCGCAATGTTGCCGAACTGTATTCACGGGGTCAGTTGGTTTATCCTGAAATCGCTGAATTCAGGAGGGAGTTGGAGAAAGTATATAGTCACATCCAGCAAATTAATTTTAAGATAGATGTCGAGTAAATTTGAAGGAAAGAAATGAAAGAGATTGTAGTCATATCAGGAAAAGGTGGAACGGGGAAAACTTCGATAAGCGCTGCGTTTGCTATGCTGGGGGGCAATGATCTGATTGTTGCCGATTGTGATGTGGATGCTGCCGATATGCACCTTTTGTTGAAACCAGATTTTAATACAAAGGTTGATTTTTATAGCGGACAGCTTGCCGTAATAGATTCAGAAAAATGTACCGATTGCGGGAAATGCGCAGCTGTTTGCCGCTTTAATGCTATTTCTGTCATCGATGGGAACTTTACAGTTAATCCGATAAAATGTGAAGGATGTGGCTATTGTTCGCGGATATGTCCCGTGGAAGCCATTTCAAATATTCAACCAAAAGCAGGACAATGGTATGAGTCTGAAATTAAAAATGGCAGTACCATGGTTCACGCAAGATTGGGCATTGGTGCTGATAATTCAGGAAAACTGGTAGCGAAAGTAAAAAATGAGGCCAGGCGTGTAGCAGCCGAGCGTAGCAAAGAAATGATCCTGGTTGATGGCGCTCCTGGTATTGGCTGTCCCGTTGTGTCGTCGCTTTCCGGGGCGGCCTTGGTAGTGTTGGTTACCGAGCCATCAGTTTCGGGTTTTCATGATCTGAAGCGCGTTTATCAGTTGGTTAAAAAATTTAAAATCAAAGCTGCCTGCATCATTAATAAGCATGATTTGAATTTGGATGTTTCAAAGCAAATTCACGACTTTGTAAAAGAGGAGGGAATCTTGCAACTTAGTAATTTACCCTATAGCCCATCTTTTACCAGGGCAATGATACAGGGCCAGACCATCATCGAATATGATGCTGCTGAAATAAAGGCTTCACTTGTTGATAGCTGGGAAAAAATATTGAAATCATTAAACCAAAAAATATAATTAATAATGAGAATAGCATTTACAGCAAAGGGACCGACATGGGATTCGGAAATGGATCCACGCTTCGGAAGGACAGAATTTCTGGTGGTGTATGATCAGGAAGCGGATGAACTCATCCATTTCGACAACAGGGCCATTGAGGGTGAAGCACACGGAGCCGGTCCAAAAACTGCCCAAAAATTATTTGAACTCAAAGCAGAAGTTTTAGTTACCGGCAATGGCCCGGGTGGAAACGCTGCCACAGTTCTCGAAAAAGCGGGGATCGAAGTTTATACCGATTCACGGAAATTAACAATCAAACAGGCTTACGATGCCTGGTTAAACAAATAATAATCATTTTTAAAATTAAATTAAATCATGAAGACGGATGTTCTAGTTATTGGAAGTAGTGCGGCTGGTTTAGTGGCAGCAACTACCGGTAAGAGGGTGTATCCTGAAAAGGAATTTACAGTTGTTACAATGATGCCAAAAACATTGATACCATGTGGTATCCCTTATGTGTTTGGCTCAGTTGGCAATACAAGCAACGATATTCTCCCGGCAGAGAAGATGTTTGAAGCCAGTGGGATAAAAGAAATTGTTGGTAAGGTTGAAGCGATTGACCGGAAAAACAAAAATGTAACTTTAGCGAGTGGTGAGAAAATTACTTATGAGAAGTTGGTTTTGGGGACCGGATCTGAACCCATAAAGCCTGCCTGGTTAAAAGGCAGCGACCTGAAGAATGTTTTTACTGTGCCGAAGAATAAGGTCTATATCGACGAAATGCAGGCGGGTTTAAATGACTGCAAGAAAATTGTTACTATAGGAGCCGGCTTTATTGGAGTTGAGATTTCTGACGAGCTCAATAAGGTAGGTAAAGAAGTGGTCCTGGTTGAAAGGCTGCCTGAGATTTTAGGTTTGGCCTTTGATGAGGATGTATCGGTAAGGGTGAAGAAGATATTGCAAGAACGTGGAGTTGAAGTTAGGACTGGGATTTCGGTAAAAGAAATTTTGGGTACTGAAAAAGTTGAAGGTGTCCTGCTTGAGGATGGATCTGTAATTGAAGCTGAT
>CAZBDF010000378.1:0-4996 GCA_964490385.1 uncultured Lentimicrobiaceae bacterium
TTTTTTGCCTGAGAGACTCGTTGGGAGGAATGACTGGAATTGCACTACCAAATTTTTCGGCAGCCAAAAACGCGTTGGCGATAACGTCATCGCTCACCAGTGGGCGCACCCCATCATGGATTGCCACCAGGCAGTTTTCGCTAACTTTTGCAAGTCCTTTTTTTACAGAAAAAAAACGCTCATCCCCGCCGGGAACGATTTCATGGGCAATGGTGAACCTGTGTTCCGAACATAAGCGGTTCCAGGTTTCAATGTAGTCGAAGGGCAAAACAAGGATGATCTGAATCTGCTGGTCGAAGTGATAGAATTTATTGATGGTGTGCATCAGCAAAGGTTTCCCAGCAATGTCAAGAAACTGCTTGGGCATTTCCAATTCCATGCGCTTTCCGGATCCACCGGCAACAATAACAACTGCTTTTTTTATTCGGGTTTCCATCAGAAAAAAAGCCGCATTAAAGCGGCTATATGAGTTTGTTTAAACGTTCGAACTTCAGTGTTGAGGGTAGCGAAATCCCGCCATTTCGGGGTTCAAAGCTATCTACCAATACCTTATTTCCCCTATACACTTATTTCCTCTAAAGCACCAGCATGGCATCGCCATAGGTAAAAAACTTGTATTTTTCCTTGATGGCTTCTGCGTAAGCCTTCATCAGGAAATCATATCCTGCAAAAGCAGCCACCACCATCATCATGCTCGACATGGGCATATGCATATTTGTAACCATGGAATCGGCAAGTTTGGTTTTGTAGGGTGGGAAAATAAATTTGTTGGTCCACCCTTCGTAGGGTTTCATCCGGTTCGAAATAGTAAGCGCCGACTCGATAGCCTTCATGGAGGTAGTCCCTACGGCACAAACTTTCTTTTTCTTGTCTTTGGCTTTGTTAACTTTATTGGCACACGCTTCGTCAACAAGCATCTCTTCGGAGTCCATTTTGTGTTTCGAAAGGTCTTCCACTTCAATTTGCCTGAAATTTCCTAATCCAGCGTGCAGGGTAACTTCGGCAAAGTTTATACCTTTTAGCTCGAGGCGTTTCATCAACTCCCTGCTGAAGTGCAAACCGGCAGTAGGGGCAGCAACAGCACCTTCGTGCTTTGCATAAATGGTCTGATACCATTCTTCATCCTCGGGCGTGATATCGCGTTCGATGGTTTTTGGCAAGGGCGTTTTCCCTAAACGTTGAAGTGTTTTTTTGAACTCGGAGTATGGCCCGTCAAACAGAAACCTCAATGTTCGGCCCCTGGAGGTAGTGTTATCGATTACTTCGGCAACAAGGGCATCATCGTCGCCAAAATACAGTTTATTGCCTATCCTGATTTTTCGGGCAGGGTCAACCAACACATCCCAAAGGCGGGTTTCCTGGTTTAGCTCTCGCAAAAGAAAAACTTCGATGCGGGCACCCGTTTTTTCTTTGGTGCCATATAACCTGGCTGGAAAAACTTTGGTGTTGTTCAAAACGAAAACATCACCATCCTTAAAATATTCGAGGATGTCCGTAAAAACACGGTGTTCAATTTTTTGTGTCTTCCTGTGAAGCACCATCAACCTGCATTCGTCTCTATTTTCAGCAGGATGCGTAGCAACCAATTCTGGTGGTAAGTGGTACCTGAATTGTGATAGTTTCATAAGCGTTGTTTCGTAGAAATTTTTTAAAAAAGGAGTGCAAAGGTAATATCATTTAACCTCAAAGTCAAGAGAATAGCAATATTTATTGACAGAATAAAATTTACCCCTAAAGATGACATCACAAATTTTATTGCTTTGTCTGACATATTAACTTAGTTTACAGTCATTTAATTCAACCCTTTGTAGAAATTCGATTAAAACATAAATTGAACCATAAAAACTTAAAGTTTTGAAAAATCAGGGGTTTATGTCATTTAGAAGTCCGAATGACTTATCGGAGGCCAGCCATTTTTCAGGATCTAAAAGTGTTTTCCCTTCCCATATTTCGAAATGGAACCCGGCTTTTAGTTCATCCCCATTCGTATAAACAACCCCAAGTGCTTCCTTAATTTCTACAGATTCTCCGGGCTCAACAAATACCTCTTGCAGGTTGGTATAAACGGTAAGGAAATTGCCATGACGAATGATCACAACATTGTTGAAGTTGGGCATGGCCATTACACGGGTAACCTCGCCATTGAAAATTGCCCGGGCTTTAGACCCTGCATGGGTTACCATGTTGATTCCGTTGTTTCTCACTGTAACCCCTTGCAAGTCGGGGTGACTATGCTCACCAAAACCGGATGAAATAATACCCTTTTCTAAAGGCCAGGGCAAGTGGCCCCGGTTTAAACTAAAATTGGTGTTTAATACTTCGTCCTCCGGTGTACTCGACATAACGAGGTTAGCATCAGTAGCAGTTGAAGTTACTGGTGTGGAAAGGTTTTCGGTAATGAGGGTTTCAATTTTTAGCTTTAGATCCGCAGACTTTTGTTTGCGGGCGGCCTGTTTTTTTATTAAATCCTTTTCCTGCCTGGCAAGGTTTAGAACAGTCTTATCCCTGCGTTGCTTTTCTTTTTCCAGGAGATTTTTTTCACCCTCCAGCGTGGCCAGTAGTTTCTCAGTATTGTCGATGCTTAGTTCGAGGGCATCTACCTGGGCAAAGTAATTGTCTTCTGCCTCCCGAATCAATTGTACCTGCCCCTTTCGGTTAGATGCATATACCTTAAAATAGTTTAGCCTCCTGAATGCCTGGTTAAAATCATCAGAGGCCAACACATAAAACATTCTTTGGTAAGCATTTGTGTTTTTGTAGGCGCAATAAATCATGTGGGCATACTCTTCCTTAAGGGCTTCAATCTCAAGTGCCATTGCATCAATTTTAAACAGCAAATTAAAAATGGTGTCCTCACGTGCCTTGCGTTCTTCTGTAAATATTTCGATGAGATTTTGCCTGTTGTTAATTTGACCGTTGAGCAGTGCAAGTTGGTCGAGTGAGGCAAATTTATCTTCCCTTGTATCTTCCAGTAACACTTCGGTATATTCGATAGATTTCTCGAGTTGGATCCGCTTGTTTTCGAGTTGCTTCATTTTATCCTGGGCAAAACCATTAGCCGACCACATCAGTGCGACACCAAAAGAAATGAGGAAAATAAAACGGCATTTGTGCAAGCAAGGCATACGCCAAAGATATAATTATCTGTTAATTACTTGATTTGTATTTTGAAGGAATTTTAAAGGGAAGATTTACTGGTTCTTCCAAAACGATTTTCGAATATTTTACACGGACCTCAATTGGTGTTTCTGCCGCTACCTCATAATCAAGCCTGAAGGGAAATAAAAGTCCGTTAATTTCTTCAAAATCTGAATAAAACGCTGTTAATTTCTTGCTGTTTTCGGTCAGTTCCTTGATATTTATCCGGGTGATTTTAAAGGTTGAAGGATCGAGCCACATCGACTGTAGGAAAATCCGTTCATCATCGGCACTGTTCCTAACATACTTTTTTAGCTTGCTTCTACCTGCTGTGTTCAGGTGGTATCCGCCCCCGTCAATCGATGCTTTAAACTCTGCCTTTTCGTAGTATTCGAAATCGTTGCCCAAAACTATTGATTCAAGAATTCCGAAGTCGATGTTGGTTTTTAGGAAATCGTTCACAAAAGCGTAATCGCCAACAAAATATTTTTTATTGATCCTGTCAACAAATTTAACTGAATCCTGTGTTATCAAAAGGCGTGCTATTTCTATTCCCAAATCCTGCCCAAAGGTGATCCAAATCACACTGTCTTTAATAATCCTGATCTGTCCTTTAAATTCGTAGAGCGTTCTATCAGATGAATATTCGATGTTAAACTTTGCCGAAAAAGTTTGAAAACGGAATTCATTTTCCTTTAACTTTTCAAACAGATATTCGGGCCCTTCGGTTTTTATAGGCTGCTTGATAACACTGCGCTTGCTTTTGCACGCCGAAAAAGCTGCAACAAACAGAATTGCAATAATCAACAGTATTCCGATACGATAATAGCTTTTCATTTTTTTTGCTTAATCGTTATTCGTAAATCTTTTTGTTCCTAATTTTTTTATCCAGGAACTCCGAAGCTTCACCTCCGTTATCTTTTGCCATTTGCCAGTACTGCATGGCTTCATCTTTTCTGCCCAGTTTATAAAGTACGTCGCCATAATGCTCCAGAAGTACAGCACTATCATCCTCCTCGTGTCCAATGGCTTTTTTTATCCATTTCTCCGCTTCTTCGTATTCACCCTGCTTATAAAGCGCCCATCCATAGGTATCCTGAAATGAGGGGTTGTCGGGATCAATTTCTTTGGCTTTTTTGGCCATCGCAACAGCTTTGTCAAGGTTTTCGTTCCGCAGGCTCAGATAATAGCTGTAGTTGTTTAATACGTAAGCATCGTCTGGTTTAATCTTAAGTGCCTTTTCGTAGGCCTCATCTGAATTTTTGTAATCCTTCAACAGGTTGTAGGCATCGCCCATCGAACTGTAAAACTGTGCCAGCATAGCGTCGTTGTCCACCACAAGCTTCGATCCGGTTTCTAACGAACGCAGTGCCTTTTCGTAGTTTTTTTTCTGGCTGTTGGCAAATCCATTAAAAAGATAGGATAGGGGCTGCATGGGGAATAGCTCCATCACTTCGGTGCTGGTTTGTTCCAATTCGTCAGTTTTTGATAATTCATTTTGGATGAACATGATTTGTTCCCAAATGCTGTAGTTGCTTTTGTCTGTTTCAACTACCTTAAGAAATACCTTGTAGGCCTCTTCTGATTGTCCATTGCGAAACAATAGATCACCGTAAATGGATTGGGCCTTGGCATTCCCGGGATGGGTTTCGGCCAATATTTTTGACAGATCAAAAGCTTGTTCTTTTTTGTCGTTGTAAAACTGATCGATGGAATAGTAAGTTAGCAATATTTGCACCTTGCTATCGAGGTCAAGGTTTGGGTTTGCAAAACCAAGTTTTAGTTCTTCAAATGCTTTTTGGTCATCACCAATATTGCGGTAATAATCTGAAAGTGAAATACGGATGTATGGATTTTC
>CAZBDF010000379.1:0-4985 GCA_964490385.1 uncultured Lentimicrobiaceae bacterium
CTGATGAATCGAATTATCACCTGCCTTTGGCAGGTGAAATTTGTGTAATTCGTTCCATTCGATGAAAAATAAATTCATTTGTGGATTCTATTGTGATATTTGTCGTACACCCCTTTCATGTTGGGACTACGGATATTGCATGAAAATTACTTTATAGACGAACACTATTTAAACTCTTCTTATCTTTGTCATAAAATAAAAATCTGAAAATTTAATAAATAGATAGGATGAAAAAAACTTTTCTTTTGTTATTCGTTTTTGCCCATTTAATCAGTTTTGGCCAACAAAAAAAGCTGGATGATTATATAACCAACATCTATGTTGTAAACGGCGATACTATTATTGAGGTTACAGTGCCCGGGTCGCCCCCTCCCAATGTTTTGATGCCTGTTTCAAATCCCGTCAGGTCAGCAGTTATGTTATCCAACGTCCCTGCTTTTAATTGGTGTTATGGTTGTTCGCCAACTTGTGGGGCAATAATAGCAGGGTATTACGACAACAAAAATTACCCAAATATGTACACCGGACCGGCAAATGGAGGCGTTGTCCCCATGAACAACAGCATATGGGGGTATGGCGAATGTCCGCTAAGCGCAACACACCTGGGTTATGATGGTTTGACAGAACGGGGGCATGTTGATGATTTTTGGATAAGCGTTTATAGTAGCGAACCTGATCCGTACATCACCGGGGGATGGACACCACACAGTTACGAAAATTGTACAGCCGACTTCATGGGATCCAGTCAATCGGCACTTAGTAATATTGATGGATCAACAGCCTTTTATTTTAACCCCTCCGGCGACAAACTATATAATTATCAAGCCTCATCAGGGTATAAAGACGGTTGCGCCGGCTTAGGGGAATTCTTCGAATCGAGGGGATACAGCCTTGTGGAAAACTACACCCAGGTACTACCAAACGTTTATGGGAACACCAACGGCTTTTCATTTGACGATTACAAAACCCAAATTGATGCCGGGAGACCTGTGATGATACATGTTATGGGTCACTCGATGGTTGGTTTAGGCTATGATGAGACAGGGCAGGTGGTTTATCTTCACGACACCTGGGATTACAACTTGCACCAGATGACCTGGGGTGGTAGTTATTCGGGCATGGATCAGTGGGGAGTTTCGGTATTTCAACTTGAACCACCGCCTTTAGATGTACAACAAATTGAACTCCCACAAGGTTGGTCCGGGATATCCAGCAATATCGTCCCCGGAACAGCAAATTTAGATTCCATGTTTCAGGATGTAATCGACGACCTTGTCATCCTTCAAAATGCTTCCGGTGTGTTTTGGCCCGAACAAAATATTAATACGCTTGGCACATGGAACTCCCATGAGGGATACCAAATTAAAATGGCTGAAGCAAATAATCTAAGCATTTCGGGTACTATAGAAAACAATAAAACTTTACAATTGAATGAAGGCAGTAATTTAATTCCTGTGCTGTCGGAATGCGCTGTAAATGTTTCCGACCTGTTTTCAGGTAAAGATGTATCAATAGTAAAGGAAGTGGCCGGTTGGAATGTTTACTGGATGGAATTTGGAATTAATACGCTTGATTTTCTTGAACCAGGCAAATCCTATTATGTGTTGATGAATTCAGCAGATAGCATTACATTTCCTGATTGTCCTAATAAAAAAATACCATGAAAAACTTGACTTTCTTTTTATTTATGTTCTTCCTTTTTAGGGTCTCAATAGGGCAGGTCATCCATGTTCCATTCAATTTTCCTACAATTCAGCAAGCCATTGATGCATCTCAAAATGGTGATACTGTTTTGGTGGATGCCGGGACCTATTTAGAAAATATCAATTTCTCCGGGAAAAATATTGTACTTGGTTCGCATTTTATTTTAACAGGGGACAGCTCTTTTATTTTCCAAACAATTATCGATGGAAGCGAGAATGGCAGGGTTGTATGTTTTTCGAATGGTGAAGACAGCACTGCCAAAATTTGCGGCTTTACCATCACCAATGGCTATGCATCCGAAGGTGCGGGCATTTATATTCTGTCTGCCTCTCCTACCATTGCCAATAATTTCATCACAGATAATGATGGAGACTGGTACTGTGTTGGGACTGGAATTTTTCTTTCAAATTCCTCGTCCACCATCCGGGATAACACTATTCATAATCATTTCTGGGCCTATAACGGTGGGGGTTTGTACATCGAATCCTGTTCCGATGTTTTGATTTTCAACAATATCCTTAGCGATAATAAATCCTTTAGCGGCTATGGAGTTGCAGAAGGAGCAGGTGCATTTGTACTGAATTCAACAAATATCCTGATGGAGAAGAATCTGTTTTACAGTAACAACAATGATGTTTGCTATGGCGATATGATAAGCTCCAATAACAGTAGCCTGAAGATAAAAAACTGCACTTTCTACAACTTCAGTTCTTCAGGTATCAGCCTGGAATTGAATGATGATGTGGAAATAACAAATTGTATCATCTGGTCGGCTGAAACCTATTACGGAGCTGAAATCTCCGGCGATGGACAAACGGTGGTTTCATTCTCAGACATCAAAGGTGGCCTCGAAGGGGCGGGCAATATTGACCAGGATCCGCTTTTTCAGGATTTTGAAACCTTTGGCCTTCAGCAGCAATCGCCCTGCATCAACAGGGGAAATCCGCTTTCGCCCCCTGACCCTGACGGCAGTATTTGTGATATGGGATGGGAATTTTTTGATTTATCGGAATTCGGAACAGTTTCGGGTAAAGTAACGCTTGATGATGGATTAGGCAAACTCACAAATGTTTCTATTCAAGCTAATGACCAATTCGCACGGCCCATCCACGACAGCACCTACAGCATTCATTTACTTCCGGGTATTTACAACATTTCGGCAAAACTTGGTTTGCACCAGGAAGACATCCAATATGATGTGGAAATTATTTTAGGGGAAGAAATAACAGGCATTGATTTTTTCCTTCCCAATACCTTGCAAAATATGGCCATCCACATCAAACAAGATGGGACTGGGGATTTTACTAAAATTCAACCGGGAATAGATATTGCCTTGCCTGGAGATACTATTCTTATCTATCCAGGTACTTATACCGAAGAACTGGAGATTATTGAAAAACCGGTCATTATGGGCAGCCTTTTTCTGACTTCCAACGATCCAGCTTACATCCAGACCACCATCCTGCAGGGCAATAATTTCAGGCCATTAAAAATCGAAAATACCGAAGACACAACGCTAAGTGTTTCTGGTTTGACATTCGAAAATGGCCAAAGTTTGTATGGCGGCGGTATGTATATCCGAAACAGTAAACCACGAATTATGAGCTGCAAGGTCCGCAACAATATTGCTACTAAATATGGGGGTGGTATCGACAATCAGAATTCAACACCGGTTTTCAGGAATTGCATCATCAGCCAAAATGAAGCCGGGCATGGCGGCGGCATAGCCAATGAAAACTCTAATACTGAAATTTACAATTGCGAAATCTCGGACAATATTGCACCCATTGCAGGAGGCATCCACCACGTTTCCGATTCCGGGATAATCATGAACTCTATCATCAAAAATAATATCACTACAAATGGCTACGGCGGGGGCATCAACCTGATGTTTGTTGATCAACCAATGATTATTAATAACGTTATTACCGGAAATACCTCCCCCACTGGTGCAGGGGTTTATATCCAGGGAAGCCTAAATCCTGTTTTGGTCAACAACTTGATTTACGACAACCATAGCACCGGTAGCGGCGGTGGGATAAAGATCAGGATGTCGGCCCCGATCCTTGTGAACAATACCATTGTAAACAATCTGGCTGACATACATGGTGGAGGTATTTGTTTTTATGACTATTGCAGCCCCCAACTTTACAACAATATCATTTGGGGAAATCAAAGCCCTGAAGGAGGCCAGGTTGCCATTGAATCCCAGTATTCGCAACCGAATTTTTACTATTGCGATATCGATGGCGGTTTGGAAAGTTTTTATTATTGGGGGTCTGGCAATCCGGGGGCATATACGGGTGATTATATTGAAAACATATCGGATGATCCTCAGTTTGTTTCCTCGGAAGACTTCCAACTTCAGCCCGGCTCACCATGTATCGACACGGGGAATCCTGATACCAGCGGGCTTTACCTCCCTGAATTCGACCTGATAAATAACCTCCGGCTTTGGGACGGCGACGGAAACGGTTCTGTTATTGTCGATATTGGGGCATATGAATTTGGCTCAGTCCCGGTAGAAATTGAAAAATTGCACATGGCCGATAAAACTGATATTATTTTTCAATACCCCAATCCGTTTTCAAATTCAACTACCTTTTCATACAAGTTGTCGGGGGAAGGCCACGTGCACCTGTCAATTTACGGTATGAATGGAATATTGGTGGAGGATATTATCGACGACATCCAAGCTACCGGCGAGTACCAGATAATCTGGAAGGCCAAGCAGTTAAACGATGGTGTTTATTTTTACAAATTTAAAGCAGGCTTTCAGTACTCGACGAATAAAATGATACATATCAAATAGCCTGAACAGTAAAACAAGAGTTTACAGCTTTAAAAAAATCTGTGCTAATCTGCGCAATCTGTGGCTATTTGTATCTATTTAGCTGCTATAGAAATGAAACAAATCATTTGTGTAAATAGTTTCAATTGTGTCATTTAGCTTCCAATTGGAAAAAGATTTTAGTTTTAACATATCTCTTAACCAACTAAATAATTAAAAGAATTGTTACATAAACACGTTTATCGCCCAACAACAATCTTTTTATTGATCATTCCAACGGAAGTATCGAACCTTAAAAAGTAAAAACCTTCCGATATTGATCTGACATCAATATTCCCAAAATTACTTCCATCCATTGGATAACCTGATACCAGCCTGCCGGTCATGTCGAACAAATAAACAGCCCTCACCTTTATTGATGCATCCTTAAAAACAAAATTGATATCATCTTTTGCAGGAACAGGAAAAACTGTCAGGCTTTTTTCCAGGT
>CAZBDF010000380.1:0-4747 GCA_964490385.1 uncultured Lentimicrobiaceae bacterium
AAATGAGTTGCCCTTACAACGTAACCTGCTGCATCCAGCAAGGCACCGCCGCCAACTTTATCGTCGTAACGGAAGTTGTTTTTGGGTAATGGAGGGAAACCAAAGTTTGCCCTGAAAATCCGAATATCACCAATCTCATTTTTCCTGAGCAGGTCGAAAACAAAATCGTGCTGGCTGTGGTACTGAAACATGAAATCTTCCATGAGAACCAGGTTTTTTTTCCGGGCAAGTTCAACCATTTTCACAGCCGATTGATAGTCGTAGGCAATGGATTTTTCGGCCAGAACATGCTTACCGGCTTCCAGGCATTTAATGATCCACTCGTGGTGGAGCCCGGTGGGTAGCGGCATGTAGATAGCATCAATATCATCGCGAAGCAGTAGGTTTTCGTATCCGGCAACAGCCTCGCAATTAAATTGACTTGCAAATTCTTCTGCTTTTTCGAGGGTCCGACTGGCAACAGCTACCAGGTTCCACTCCGGTACGGCCAAAATTGCCGGTATCATCGATCGCTCGGCAATGGTAGCGCAGCCCATTAATGCTATGTTAAGTTTTTTATTCATATTGTCTTTGTTTTTTTCGTTGTAATCAAACAGCCTAATTTAACGCTTAATCAAATTGTTAATCCCCTACGGGGAATCCAAGATTGTACACAAATTGGTTTTGCTACAATACTCAATCGCCTACAGCGAAACCGCTTCGCAGCGAGGCGAGTTCCCCATAGAGGATCAACTGATTAGTTACATTTCATTTTGTCTACTCTAACGCATGTTTGAAATCTGTCCATATTGCTCAACCACTACGTGGTTGTATCTCCCTCTCAACTTATCATAAAGCTACAATACCTAAACTCCTACAGAGTTCTTCTGCTGAATTCCTATCAGTTTTTTCAACCCGGTACGGGTTGTGCTATTGTAGCAAAAATCTGCTCAACAGAAACCCATAAAACCCGGTATGGGTTTAGCTAAAAATCCAACATTTTATTAAGTTTAAGTATTAAGTCCAAGTCTGTCTAATAAAATTACCCTAAACAAACCTCAGCGCCGCTATCAAACTTCGGGCGGCAATGTTCAGGTAGTTGTTGTACTTAATAAAAATCTTTAGTTGGTTGAGGGTCATCCAAATGTAATTTCGTGGGAGTTCTATCGGAAATTCTTCACCTACCTCGATAATCATATTTTTGTTTTGCTCTTTAAAAAAGCGTCCACCCTCTTCACTCTGGTAAGTCGAATACCAGATTTGTTCCGGTTTGGCGTTGATCACCTCATCAAGGAACATCACATCGTATTCGTTCTGGCCCTTGCGATAGTTGCCCGTTAAGCATTGTACGGTGGGAGCCAGTTCGATGATATCGAAATTACCGGCTTCAAGTTTGGCTTGTACCAGAAAATGGTAAATGCCATTTATTTTTTTAACGATGAAAGCGATGATGCCTTCCTGGGCTGCTTTTATCAAAGGCTGGTCCCAGGATTGGACTTCGCGGTTGCCAATCTCCACGTTTACCCCAATCACCGAGAAATACTTCTTTTCTTCATGGTAAATCTCATCGCTTCCGGTCACCCAATGTTTTACTGTTTTCAAAGGAATTCTTTCAACTTCCAGGTCGTACATTGATTTATCGCGGGTAATCCACGACATGATATCGTCAACACTGTGGAGGTGCCGGTCGCGCTCCAGCATCGAAAGCAGCATGCCCATTTTTCTTTCGTCCTCGGATTTGTTGCCGGGTGCCAGCATCTCATAAAAATCAAGCACATCCGAAGGATATTCACCAAAAGGAATTCCAGATATTACAGTCCGGGTGTCCATATTCACCAGATTGTCGTACTGCAAAAATGCCTTGATCTGCCCAAGTGTAAGCCAGCAGAAATTATCGTGCACCTCAATATTTTCTTGCGCACCAATTTCAACAATCATGTTGCGGTTTCTCTTTTTCAGGAAACGTGCGCCTTGTTCCGATTGCAGTTGGTCGAGCAAGATTTTCACATTTTTATCACCATTAAAATATTCGAGATACAAGGGTTTTTTGCCTTTGTGAACCTGCGTATAATTACTTCGGGTAGCCTGCAGTGTGGGCGACAGTTGTACTACATTGAGGTTGCCCGGTTCAATTTTGGCCTGCATTAGGAAATAGAGAATACCCTTAAACTTTTTGGTGATAATACCGAGGAAACCTACTTCGGGCTGATTGATGATAGGTTGTTCCCACTGGGGAATTTTACCCCAATTGGTCTTGATGCGGATCCCTTCGATCGAAAAAAACTTTCCTGAATCATGCACCAGGTTTCCGGTCGTTTGGTCGATGTGCCAGTTTCTTAATTTCCCGAAAGGTATTTGCCGGATATTAACATGCACCTGCTCGTTTTTTTCCTTCATCCATTTCAGAAATTGATCGGATGGCATAAAAGGATTGTCGAGGCTGAGCGCCGATTTGAGGAAGGCTATATTTTTTTCTTTAGTATCCATAACTATTATTGGTCATTTTGCTTCGCTGTCATTTAGTGTCATTTGCTGCGCTGTCATTGGCTTCGCCGTCATTTATTGTCATTAAGCTACGCTTTCATTTGTTGTTATTTACTTTTAATTGCCATCAATGACCACCAATGACAACCAATGACCATCAATGACTATTCCCGCCAGGGTCGCCATCCCCTCCTATGTCGGGGCTTGCATCCCTTCAACATTTAATGACTATCAATGACCACCAATGACTATCAATGACCACCAATGACAATCAATGACTACCAATGACTACCAATGACTTTTGATATAATTTAGTTTTTCAAATCTATAAACCCTCAAATATGGAATCCTATTCCCTATAATTCTCGTTGATATAAATCTCCGACCATGCATGGTATTGTTCGTAACGTTGAAGAAGCCTGAGTTGTGGCAATTGCCTGACGCTGTCGGTTTCGTACAACTCGGTACTCGATGCCACCACATATTTCACATTATCACTAAACTCCATCTTAAGATCCGAAAATGTTTGCTCATCCGAAAGGTATCCTACCGATGGCCAGGTGAGGTTGATGCGCATCAGGAAATGTGTAAATATCCGGTCATTATAAAGGTTTTCACCTTCGAGATATCGAACAGTTTGCTGGTGAACACTAGAGACATCAATACCCCCAAGACAATCGTCGCCCGGATTGCTTCGTTCGTTAGACCACCATGCCTGAGAGAAGATCAACAACAGGCTCAATGGATACAAGAGCCATTTGTATTTCTCGAAAGTCTGTACCATCACCACAGCAGTAATCATAATTAGTGCTGCATTGGTAATTAAAAAGTATCGGTTAGAAATAAAATTGAAAATACTGATGTATTGATAAATGAAAATAAATACCAGCAAAAACCAAAGCACGTTCCATTGTCTGCTGGTCAGGCGCGTGCCGGGAATGAAGTAATAAACAAGCGTGGCTACCAGCAGTGCTAAAGTAATATAGGAACGGCCATGCAGGAAAAAGATGATTTGACGTGTCCACCAACTATTGTGTTTCAACACATCTGCAGTAAGGTTAAGGTCATGCAAGCGGAGGGGATAAATAAACCAGCCATAGGTAAAATATTGAATAACGATATAGGTACCAAAAACAATTGCCGGTGTTAAAAGAATCAGGTATCGCTGGAAAAACAGCCAGATACTAAACTTATCAGATCTTACGATCACAAAGTCGATGAGTTGCCAAACACAAAGTGCAAAAACAAGAAATAGCCCTGATTCTTTTGTCATCACAAGCAAAGTTGAAAAAAGCATGTATTGCCAAAACTTTCGTTCGAACCAAAAAAATATGGCCCATACCCCCAGCAGGGTCACCATTATTTCGAGCAGTAAAAAACTGGATTGTGTGATGAAAACCGGTTGCAACATCAGCAGCACCACGGCCAGCAATGCTGCATCTTTGTTGAATAGTTTTTTGAGGATGTAATACATACTAAACAACAGTAAAACCGCCAGGAAAAGCGCGAAGCTTTTCGCCCCGGTTTGTGAATCGTCAAATATCTTCATCCAGCCGGCTGCCGAAAAATGAAAAAGTAAGGGATGCCCGTAGGAAAATTCCGGGTCGAGGGAGGAGGGCAACAGCCCCAATCCTTCATCGTACATTTTATGCACGGCAGGCCCGTAAGCAAAACCTTCATCACTCATGAAGGGCAAACTCAGGTGCGGTATCTTAAAAACAACAAAGGCAAGGATGAGCAGGCACAGTATAATTTCGTGGTAGTATTTTTTCAACATCATGTTCGTCAATATCAAATAAAGTAGTAGATAACGAGCAAGCCCGGCAAGGATAATACCTGCGTCAGCTGTTTTGTGCAAAGTTAATCAATCTGTTTAATTTTGGAGTTTGATGTTGGTGATTAATCATTTGACATATTATGTTTATTTGACGCTGGAATGTCCGCCTGCTGGCGGACGATTCCAGGTCAGTCCTTCAAATCAAAAATCATCAATCGAAAATCATCAATCAGAAATCGTTTCTTGTCATTATATTTATTCGATAGTAGTCACAACTATACCTTTTACCCTATACCTTTTTTTTCATATTCCTGACGCTGGAATGTCCTTCTGACGATTCCAGGTCGATCCCCATCAATCATCATTCAAAAATTGTTAATCACCAATCGTCAATTCGATGGTCGTCACACCTATATCTTTTATCGCATACCCAATACCTCATACCTTTTTTCCATATTCCTGACGCTGGAATGTCCTTCTGACGATTCCAGGTCGATCCCCATCAAT
>CAZBDF010000380.1:4847-4983 GCA_964490385.1 uncultured Lentimicrobiaceae bacterium
CATCATTCAAAAATTGTTAATCACCAATCGTCAATTCGAAAGTCGTCACACTATACCTCTTACCCTGTACCATTTTTCCCTTCCTCCCTCTTTCCCTTTTATTTATTTACTTTGCAACTCAAATTGCATTTCATCA
>CAZBDF010000381.1:0-4980 GCA_964490385.1 uncultured Lentimicrobiaceae bacterium
TTCAGGACAGGGATTATATTGAAAGGAGGAAGAACCCCCGCGATTTCGCCACGCCTGCGGCGTGGCGAAATCGCGGGGCGGATACTTCAAACCTATTTTTCCCGGGTTAAAACCCGGGGCTATTCAAAAGTACCGACTTTATAGACGAACACTTAGCGATTGATACACTTTAGGACATTTAAACTTCAGACATAAAAAAAGCCGCTCGTTTGAGCGGCTTTTTTTTGGGTGCCTGATGGGATTTGAACCCACGACCCCTGGAACCACAATCCAGTGCTCTAACCAGCTGAGCTACAAGCACCATTTAAAAATGGAGTGCAAAGATAATAGAATTTCAATTCTCCATCTATAAAAATTGAGAAAATTGATATGAGCGAATGTCTCTGTAATTCTAACTGAAGTCAAATACCAAATTACCATTTACACCGTTTTTACCTGATTACCCTAAAAACCAATGGAATTAAGGATTTGCGCTTCGGCGGGGCAGGCAATTCAACCATTTAACAATTTAGCATTTTAACAATTTAGCAATTTAACAATGTAACCATATAGAAACCCCTAAAACGCCAAATGCTTGCAATCGCTTGAAGGTTTGTAAACTGCACAACGGCCTTTATTAAGAAAGAATTTTGCTGAAAAGTAGAGGTCGAGCCCGGTAAAATCGTTAAAACTGAATAGCCCGCCTAGTTTATCGGTACCAATACTAAAATAATAGAAACGAACAAACAGGCCCAATCGGGGCTTACCAAAATTATAAAAAGACAATGGCATATTCACTTCAACTTTTGATGTTTCGTAACGAAGGCTGAGTATTGCCTGCGATGGTCTGCGCAGTTGGTTTTCGGCCATCTTTACAGGTAAAACAAAAGTTGTATTTAAATACCAGTTTGGATAATACTGATAATCGGCCTGCACACTAAGGCGTGTTGGCAAGCCCAACTGGAAGGAATTGGCCACCAGCGAAGCTGTTGAATCCCCATTATAAAAATAAGCACTGAAAGTTTTCGTCAGATCGTTAACGCTTCCAAAACCGAGGGTATCAACACGTCCCAGGTTAGCACTCACATTATCGTAAGTATTTTGCTGGGCATTTTCATTGTAAGTAATTTTCCCCAGGTCAAGCATCGAAACACCCAACCTAAATATATAATCATCATGCTCGTACTCACAATACCTTTGAGGGTCGGCCCTGAGTTGCATTTCCTTTTTTCTCACATAGCTAAATCCTAAATCAGCAGCAAGCCCCTTACCTTTGAAAGTCGCCCCACTTGCAGGATAATCGTTGGTTTCGAAGTCGATTGGCGCAGAAAACCCAACATCAGCATCAAGGTTTGCAATCGATAGTGAGTCTTCAACAACCAGGGAATAATCAACACTCCTGGCATTCGCACTAAGGCCGGCATACCCAAACAAAGCTTTGATATTGACACCAAACGAAAACACATTTTGCCTCTGCTTAATAAATGTATAGGCATAGTTTCCCCCCAACTCCCACCAACCCATTGTCGAAATATCAAATGCCCCATGCTTCTGTTCGACCCCGTACAAAGTATCAACCTCAAGGCCCTCATACATCAAAATTGCAATATCCCGGGGCAGGTCATTAACAGATGCAATTTGCCTGATATTGGTAAAAACCCCGACGGACTGCCTGCCCAGCGAATAGGACAAGGAAGGCCCCATAATCTCCGTTTGCTGATAGGCCTCAACAGGCTCTTGGTTTAAGGTATAATCCACCCCGGTACCAGGTTCTCCAGATTCAGGGAACTGTGGGGTGAGAGATAAAAAATCACCAAAATGGTAATCTTCTTTATGTATAAACAAGAAGTTGTTTTCAAGAAAAATATCTGTGCTAAGCAGGTTGAAATCAAAAAAAACTTTTGAATTAGCAGTTAAGGCAGGGTTAATTTGTGACGAATGGATACCGCCAAAATTACTTGTAATTAGCCCAATCTTTTCCTGTGAAGAGACAGAAAGATTAAAAAGGGCTACAAACAAAAAAACAAGTATTGAGCATTTTGTTGAGTTTCCTATCAGGTTTCGGTAATTATTATTTAGAATGGCTTTTGTCAAATTTTATAGTTCGTCGAGTAATGTCCACCAAGAGACAGGAAAATCAAAGTTAGGTTGCCCGTAAGGATGAAATATTTATTAAGCACAAAATGTCAGGATTATTAAATAAAGCTTATCATCCCCACAAGTAATTTGTTTACGAACAACTTCATTTCTCAATTATCGCTTAATTGGCGAAAATAACTATTTTTGGTTCCATTAATACAAACTAACATGGAAGTTACCCGCATTTTTGATTTATTAGACAGGTATGCCGAACATTATCAAAAGGATGATGTACTGGCAGGCAAAAAAAATGGGACCTGGGTTAAGTACTCTACCGACGATTACATCCAAAACTCATATTACTTCAGTTATGGTTTGCTGGGACTTGGTTTTAAGCGTGGTGATAAAATTGCCACAGTCTCCAACAACCGGCCCGAATGGAACATTACCGATATGGGCATGATGCAGGTTGGTGTGGTGCATGTACCCATCTATCCAACCATTAGCCTAGAAGACTATGAACATATCCTGAAACATTCCGATGTAAAGGCAATCATCATCTCGGATAAATTGCTGCACGATAAATTAAAGGGGCTGATCGAAAAACTTCTATCAATCCATCATGTTTTTACCATCAACGAGGTGAAAGGAGTGAGAAGCTGGTCGGAGATCATCGATATCGGAAAAACCCTTGAAGATAAATACAAGGAAAAAGTACTGAAGCTCAAAGCCAGCATCCGGCCCGAAGAACTGGCCACACTCATCTATACCTCGGGCACCACCGGATCCAGTAAAGGGGTGATGCTTTCGCACCAGAACATCGTTAGCAATTTTATAGCAACTTCATACATCCAGCCCCTCGACCATCAGCACAAGGTTTTGAGCTTTTTGCCGCTGTGCCACATCTATGAGCGGATGGTGAATTACAAATTTCAGTACAAAGGGATCAGTATTTACTATGCCGAAAATTTCGGTACTATCCCTGCCAACATGAAGGAAATAAAGGCGGATGGCTTTAATACGGTTCCTCGATTGCTGGAGCGGGTTTTTGATAAAATTGTTGCCAAAGGAAAAGACTTGACAGGCATAAAAAAGAGGATTTTCTTCTGGGCATTGAACCTCGGACTGCGTTACGAATTGAATGGTGCCAACGGCCCCATTTACGAAGCCCAATTGAAAATTGCTGACAAATTGGTTTTCAGTAAATGGCGGGAGGCCCTTGGTGGAAACGTAAAAATTATTGTTTCGGGTGGTTCGGCACTACAACCCCGTTTGGCAAGGGTATTTTGGGCAGCAGGCATGCGTGTGATCGAAGGTTACGGCCTTACCGAAACATCGCCGGTAGTTGCTGTTAACCATACCGTTTGGCCAAAAATTAAATTTGGAACCGTCGGGCCGATTCTCGAGGGTGTTGAAGTAAAGTTTGCCGAAGATGGCGAAATCCTGACCAAAGGCCCCAACCTGATGCTTGGATATTATAAAGACCCTGATTACACCAAAGAGGTTGTGGATGCCGATGGCTGGTTCCATACCGGAGATGTAGGCATGCTCGTTGATGACAAGTTCCTGAAAATTACCGACAGGAAAAAAGAGATCTTTAAACTTTCATCCGGGAAATATGTTGCACCACAAGTAATTGAAAATAAATTTAAAGAATCCATTTTTATCGAACAGATTATGGTGGTGGGTGAAAATGAAAAATTTGCCAGCGCGCTGATCTCCCCAAACCTCGAATATTTACATTCCTGGGCCACATTGCACAAACTCCAGTTCCGCGACAATAAAGAGCTTGTTAGCAGCAAAGTGGTGATAGCCCGATACCAAAAAGAGGTGGATGGCATTAACAAAACCCTGGGTGAGCATGAAAGGATAAAACGCTTCAGGTTGGTTTGCGAAGAATGGTCTCCCCAATCTGGTGAACTCTCCCCCACCCTGAAACTAAAGCGCTCGGTGATTTACAATAAATACGATAGTGTTCTCAGGGAAATTTTTATGTACGGTTAGGGATAAGTGTTGGATGTGCCGAAAAACCAGAAATCTTTGATTTCATAGTTTTTCGAGTCCCGGATTCACGAATCCGAGGATTCGGAACATCCTCGAAAAGTTACGAAAATTGAAAATTTTCTACTTTTCGGGAACGGGGGACAGGGTGACGAGTGACGGATGACTGATGTTGGAGTTTAGAGATTAGAAGGCAAAATAGTGCTAATCATTTCAAATCTAAAACTCAAAACGCCAAACGCTAAACATTATACAATGAGCAATCCAGTTTATAAATTTCTAAAATCGATGGAAGGGAAAGTATTGAAAGATTCCCCCTCCCCTATTACAAATTGGCTACAAAGCCGCCTACTCAAAGTTGAAGTAGGAAAGGCTACTGTGGAATACATCGTGCGCAAGGAGATGACCAATCCACTTGGCACCCTGCAAGGCGGCCTTTTTGTGACCATGATGGATGATGCCCTGGGAGTGGCTGTGTATAGTCTTGGCAAAGATAAACTTTACACCACCGTAAACTTTGCGATTGATTATTTGGGTGGCCTTGTTGAGGGCGACACCAAACACGTTACTGCCGAAGTGGTGCGCGAAGGAAACACCATTGTAAATGTGCGGATGCAGGCAACCGACCCCAATGGAAAAGTGCTTGCCACCGCTACTTCCAACCTTGTGGCAAAAGAAATTGAAGGAATGAAATTACCCCGTTTTAAGGGTTTTGAAGATAAGTATCCCGGGGTGGAGTTTGGGTAGGGGTACGGGTTATGAGTGAGTGATGATGATGGATGACAGATGGTGGGTGACAGATGTTGGGTGACAGATATTGGGAGACGGATGCCCGATGACGGGTAACAGATATTGGGAGTGTATGATTACCACCTATCACCTATCACCTATCACCTATCACCAATCACCAATCACCAATCA
>CAZBDF010000382.1:0-4978 GCA_964490385.1 uncultured Lentimicrobiaceae bacterium
ATACCAAACTGCGTCCGGATTGAAACCCGAGGAAGAATATCCAAAAACAAAACTGACAGAAATTTCAGCCTTGTTGGCTGGTCTCGCTGAAACAGATGCAGCCTACCAAACTTCCATCACCAACGCTGATCAGTTTTTTGCTGATGAAAACTACGAGCAAGCCCTGTCAGAATACCAAACTGCTTCCGGCCTGAAACCCGAAGAAGAATACCCAAAAACGAAATTGACAGAAATTTCAACTCTGCTATCCGGCATCGCTGAAACCGAAACAGCTTTTCAAACAGCCATCACCAATGCCGACCAGTTTTTTGCTGATGGATCTTACGGGCAAGCAAAAACCGGCTACCAGGCTGCATCAGAAATCAAACCCAATGAAGCTTATCCAAAAGCGAAAATCCGGGAAATAAATGATTTGATCTTGAATGCAGAGCAAGCTGCATTGGCAGTGAAGCAGGAATACGATGGCTATCTCGCAAGTGGCGATTTTCAGTTCGATGCAGGGAATTACCACGAAGCTAAAACAGCATACACCGGGGCATCGGATTTATTTCCTGAAGAAAAATATCCCGAAGAAAGGTTAAAGGAGATCAATAGCATCCTTGCTGCTGAATTGGAGCGCGTGCAAAAAGATTACAATCAGGCAATTTCGGAGGCCGACCGTTTTTACAATTCAAAGGTCTTCGATAACGCCATATATCATTACACCCAGGCTGCCGGTATTAAGCCCGGTGAAAGCTATCCACGCGACAGGATCAACGAAATAACTAAACTGATTGAAGCAAATGTTGTGGTTGATGTGGTAAAAGGCCGCGAGATGATCGATGACAATGTTTTGAAAAAATATGACTTCAACCCTGTGTCACGCGTGGGCCGAAAGGAGAGCTACATCGTCGTAAAGGCTACCAATATGAGTGACAAAGATTTTAGGTTGTTCCTGAATTACGGAAAGGATGGCGCCAAAAACGGTGGATTCGTTATCAATATCCCAAAAAGCAGCAACCAGCGCGATTACATCATTAAGGTGGGTGGCCAGTACAAATGGGTCAGCAACGACAACAACTGGATTTCCCTTCAACCCGAGGGCGGGTCTGTTCAGGTTTCCTACATCCAGGTTTCGCAGGAGTAATATTTTTTAAAAATCTGTTATTTTTTCCATTCCTCCAGCACTCCAACATTCCAGCACTCCATTTTTCTATTTATTTTTTGGGCGGCTGCGGGCTTTCCGTTATAGCCGGCTTGTGTCAACTGTGTGTTTGTAGGCGGTGCGTGGGCTTCCGCTGTCAGCCTCCACCCGCCAACAAGTCACATCAGTTGTCACTTCGCCGGGCTGCCACTCCAATCCCTGCCGCGGGTTCCCGCATGGTATCAGTTTATCTTTTCAACTAAAGCATAATGCAAGGGTTCGCAGCCCTGACGAAGGAAGGGATAGCAAGCCAGATTTTTTATCGGGTACCGACACATTTCTACATTTGCTTGTATTTGTGACTCCCTGCCTCGCAGGCAAGGCTTTTATCTCAAGGAGGAGAATGTCACAGCAACGGCTACTGCAGTCGCTTGTGCGGCTGAACTCCCTTATCTCAAGGGGAAGGGGCGGGCCTGCCTCGCAGGCAAGGCAGGGATGGGGTCATATTTAGCAAATCTATCAATCCATAAGCAATCACATTTAAATTTCAAATTTGCACATTTCCATCCCACTCGTGCGGGAGCAAATAAATAATTCCCAATTTCATTTTTACACGCATTAAATATGATGTGCCCGTAATTTTTTTACTTTTGCCCACCAATTAAACAATACAATAATCATGGAAAAAAATATCGCTAAACTACAACCCGAATCCGTTTGGAAATACTTTCTTGAAATCACAAAAATTCCCAGGCCATCAAAGCAGGAAGGAAAGATTGCAAAATACCTTATCGATTTTGCAAAGAAGAACAAACTGGAATGCAAGCAGGATGAAACCGGAAATGTTTTGATTTGCAAACCTGCATGCAAAGGTTTTGAAGACAGGAAAACGGTTTGCCTGCAAAGTCATATGGATATGGTTTGTGAAAAGAACAAAGATGTTGACTTCGATTTTGAAAAAGATGCCATCCAGGCCTATGTTGAAGATGGTTGGGTTACAGCCAGAGGAACTACATTGGGTGCCGATGACGGGATTGGAATTGCCGCCTCCCTCGCTGTACTTGCAGCAAAGGATATCGAACATGGGCCTGTTGAGTGCCTGTTTACTGTTGATGAAGAAACCGGTTTAAGCGGTGCTTTCGGTCTCGAGTCCGGATTTTTGAAAGCTGAAATCCTTTTAAACCTCGATTCTGAAGATGATGGCCAGATTTTTATTGGCTGTGCCGGAGGAATGGATACGACAGCAAAACTGTGGTTCACTAAAGAACTGGTGCCTGATAATACAGTTCCTTTTAAAGTAGTTGTTAACGGCTTAAAAGGTGGCCACTCGGGTGATGACATCAATAAAGGATTGGGCAATGCCAATAAAATCCTGAACAGGTTGATTTTTAAAGCAACCCGGGAATATGGTGTTCGTATGCACAATTTTGTAGGTGGTAATCTTCGAAATGCAATTGCCCGTGAAGCAGAAGCGGTATTATTGGTTAACAAGTCATTGAAAGATCAATTCCTGAAACTTGTCGAGGAACACAATGTTAATGTTAAAAGTGAATTGAAAACCACCGAGCCCGATTTGCAGGTTAAAGCTGTAAAAGTTGAGCAACCTTATTTTGTAATCAATGAAGATGCGCAGCGAAAACTATTGGAGGTGTTGTCGGCTTGTCCTCATGGAGTCATTGAAATGTCGCGCGATATCCCCAATTTTGTCGAAACTTCAACCAATCTTGCTGCTGTTAAGCCTGAGAGCGATTATTTTTTGATTACGACCAGCCAGAGGAGTTCAGTTCAAACTGCACTTCTTGATGTAGTACAGATGGTATCTTCAGTTTTTAGGCTTGCCGGTACTGATGTGGAAAATACCGATGGATACCCGGGATGGAACCCAAATCCTGATTCCGAAATTCTTGAAGTTGCCAAACAGTCCTATCATAGGATGTTTAAAAGCGACCCAAAAGTACTAGCTGTTCATGCCGGTCTCGAGTGTGGCTTGATTGGTGAAAAGTATCCTGCTATGGATATGATATCCTATGGACCAGATCTTAGAGGTGTTCATTCGCCAGATGAGCGCATCAATATCAAATCAGTCGCCAAGTTTTGGGATTGGACGGTGGAGATTCTTAAAAGCGTTCCTAAAAAGTAATAATTGATATTTGAGTTCATAAAAAAACCAATCCCGTTTATTCAGGATTGGTTTTTTTGTTGTAGTGATGTTTCAGTTTTGAGGCTAGTGTTATGTCAATTGTGAGGTTTCGGGTTATTTTGACGTTTCAATGTGCTACGCACGATTGAAAGTCAGGGTATTGACATTGAAACGTGCGGAGTACTTTCAATCGTCATAATATGTTTGACATGACACTAGTTTCACTCAATTCATTAAAGTAAATTATTCACTATATTATAAGGTGTATCAATGACGATTTTAACCAGGTACTCGAAGTATTAAAAACCCACTCCAAACCCCACCCTGATTACGGGGTTTGAATAAGGAGTGTTCTGGGTTTGGTTCAGATTGTAAAGAATAAGTATGTCAGCGAATGCACGGCCACCAATGCGCTGTTTAATCCCTCCTCCAATCAACAGTCCGGGCACATAAACTGTTTCCGAACCTTGTGAGTATCTTCTGGCATAGTACCTGTCGGTGTATTTTCCTGAAGGGTCAACCCGGTAATGCCTGGTAAAAGTCAAATATTCAAATTCACCATGGATAAATAATCCACTTAAAATTCCTTCAAGAAGATCATTAAAATAGAACCTACCGAAGAGCCGACCCCCAATAACGCTTACTTTCTGATCCAGTACCTCTCCATTCTCCAGGTTGATGTAATAATCGTTGAATTTGGTAAATTGATAAGTAAAGCCAAGGCCTGGTACGAAGTTCTTGCTTGCGCGATACCCTACTATGGATGAAACTTCAATATAGGTTACGGTGCCAAACTGAAAACCAACGATACCACCAAACATCATTCTGTCTGAAAATGATTCCTGTTGATAAGGGTTTTTCTGTGTATTTTGTCCAGCGAGTTCAGTTTGGCAAAATGCACTATATAGTAATAGGTGAATTGCGAGCAAAAATAGCAGGGTTCTTTTCATTAAATTCAAGTGTAAAATGAAACCAGGTAAACACGATAATCGATAATCAAACGACTCAAAGTGTATTTTCATTATAATAATGACTTTGTTTAAAATAAATGCCACATTAAAAGCCTTAATAACAGGGTATTACAAATTACTTTAAAGTTTATTCAAAAAAAGCTTGTTTGTTTGAAATTAATGTGCGTATCTTTGCACCCGCTTTAGAGGCCAGTTCTTTTATAAATTGAAGTTTAAGTAAACGCTGAAAGTGTTGTAAATACTAATAATTCAGCGATGGGGCTTATGAAAAAAAAGTTTATTTTTTTTCAAAAAAAACTTGGTAGTTTAAAAACAAGTATTATCTTTGCAGCCCTTTTCACTTATGAGTTCATTTTGAAAGTTTGATGACGGTAAAAACAGAGTAGTTTTTGAATGTGAAGTTGATGGTTTTTGAGTGAAAATAGTTCTTGAATATTTTTTGAAAAAAAGTTTTAAAAAGCTTGGTAGTTTAAAAACTACTAGTATCTTTGCAAACCTTTTTGGAAACAAATAGAGAAACTAATAAAGATTAGTTCTTTGAAAAGATTGAAGTAAAATAAAGCCTAAGTAGCAAATATCCACAGTCAATTTATTTTGAATGTGAAAGTAAATCCGAAAGACAATTTAAAGATTTACAATTTACAATGAAGAGTTTGATCCTGGCTCAGGATGAACGCTAGCGGCAGGCCTAACACATGCAAGTCGAGGGGTAACAGTTCCAAGCAATTGGAAGCTGACGACCGG
>CAZBDF010000383.1:0-4962 GCA_964490385.1 uncultured Lentimicrobiaceae bacterium
TCAAATTTTTCATTGATGTCATCGATAAATTCATTCAATTTATCTTCTGCAGCATCTTCATAACTTTTGCTTGAATCTTTTTTGCTGATATTCCTACATTTATCGGGAGCGAATAGCATTCCTAATAAAGTACCGGCGGCGAAGCCGGCCAGCAAGCCCAATAATACTTTTCCTGTGCCCATAATTATATTTTTAAATTGTTAATGTGTGTGATTAAGAAAAGACGACTTATATTCAAATGACTCGTATTCCCTGGATTGTTCTAATTCGAACCTATATTGCCATGACAAATAACATCGTTTAAATTTATTGTTGTATTATAAATATTTATGTACCCATCATATACCAACCAATTTTCATACGTGATATCCATACCACTATCAAGTTTTCGGATGTTGGTATAACCTTTGCCAGTGGTTCCATCAACATTGCTCAGTAAACTTACAACGGGACCCCCGCCGACACTTTCGATTGAGCCAAGGTTAATCGTTGCCGGATAGGCCTCGCCAGCGATAGTGCTGGTGACCGAAATTGTGATCAGGGTATTTCCATTCACCCTTTCTTCAAACAAAGCTGTTCCGGATACACCGAATGCACCTATGGTATCGAGTGTGTAGGTTATTTTCTTATTGGTTAATATATTACCACCAATGTCGCCCTGCGCAATAATTACATCTGGTTCGCTTGTGCTTTTATGGACTTGAATAAATCCGTCGTAAGCAATAAGCTGGGTGTACGTCAACGACGTCTCCAAAGTTGAGCTATTTCCTGTTGCGTCAACAGGGTTAAGGGTAATTACAACCGCGCCTCCCTCAACCGCTGAATTCTTGCGCAATTCTGCCGGATGGGTTCCGTCCGGGGCAGAGGTCAAAGCAATATCTATGGTAACTGAATTGCTGCTGGTTTCGGTAAAAGTAACTGTACCGCTTACACCAAGTACATGTTTTGCGTTCAGGGTATAAGTAGTCGTTCTGGCAGGAGTTGTATCGTCATCTTTATTACATCCACTACCTGCTATTAACAGAATTGCGACCGTACACATCATTAATACGGTGATGCTCTTTTTTACTTTTTTCATTTTTCAGTATTTATTTATTTCCGCTTCTCGCGGTCAAGTCGTGAAACAATTTTCACTATACAAAAGTGATCGCTATTGTTTAGTATTGTATTACACAATTCTGGAAAAGAGTTACATCATTCACACATTGTGAATAAATACGGGAGTATTTTGTTGTTAATTAAACTTACAGGGCTATTGAGCAGAAAGTTGTATATTTGACCTCAACAATCCAAATCATGATATTGTACATTAAATATATGGTTAGTTTGCGGTGCAAAATGATGGTTAAAGATGAACTTAAGAAATTGGGGATTCACTTTGTAATTGTGGATTTTGGCACTGTTGAAATCATGGAAGATATCACTCCGGGGCAAAGGCTTCAGCTTAAAACCAACCTGATGAAATCTGGTTTGGAACTCCTTGACGATAAAAAAAGCATTCTGATAGATAATATTACAAATGTAATCATCGAAATGATCCATTATTCAGATGAACTACCTTTGGTGAACAACTCTGATTATATCAGCGAAAAAGTGGGCTATGACTATACGTATTTGTCCAATATTTTTTTAGAAGTGAAGGGAATTACCCTTCAGCAATTTATTATTCTTCATAAAATAGAAAAGGTAAAAGAACTTCTGATTTATGATGAACTGAACCTTACCGAAATTTCTTATAGACTGAATTACAGTAGTGTGGCACACTTGTCGAACCAATTCAAAAAAATTACCGGACTAACCCCCACATTTTACAAAAATTTGAAGGATAAGCGTAAGCAAAATCCGGCAAATTTATAATCGTTTTACTACCGCATTAGCCAGTTTTTAGTATTGTAGTGTTATTATTATGGGTGCTTAGAAAGATACTATTGCTAACATGTTAAAGATATTGGCTCTATTCTAATGGATGATTGATTTATTCAAAATAAGGTAATAAGCCCGCCTTGCCGCGAGGCAGGGTCTTTGTTAGTCGTTTATCATATACTACTAAGGTTTTCTTTTAAAAAATAAGGTTTTTTGATTGTTATTTAAACCTTATTTCCCCTATACCCTATACCTTCCCCACCACCTTCTTCTCCTTCCCTTTCCTAATCTTCGTCAGCTTTTCGTGCATTGCCCTGGCGGCAATCCTTCCGGCGCCCATCGCTTCGATTACTGTGGCAGAACCGGTAACGATATCACCACCTGCATAAACAAATTCTTTGGAGGTTTCGTTGGTTTCAGGATTCACATCAATATAGCCCCACTTATTTCGCTTCAAGTCGGGAGTGGTCTGGAAGATGATAGGGTTGGGGCCGGTACCGACAGCTATAACTACAAGGTCGCATTCGATATTGAAATTCGAGCCATCAATAGGTACTGGCCTGCGACGGCCACTGGCATCGGGTTCGCCTAATTTCATTTGCAGGCACTCGGCACCTTTAACTTCATTGCTGTCTGTTCCAATATATTGGATTGGTGTTGTGAGTAACCTGAACTTGATGCCTTCTTCTTCGGCATGGTGTACCTCTTCGCCACGGGCAGGCAGCTCATGGCGTGAGCGCCGGTAAACAATCGTCACTTCCTCCGAACCCGTACGTTTGGCTGTGCGGGCACAATCCATAGCAACATTTCCGCCACCTAAAACAACTACCTTATTGCCTGTTGGCATGGGGGTGTCGTATTCGGGGAATTTGTAGGCCTTCATCAGGTTCATCCTGGTAAGGTATTCGTTGGCCGAGAATACATTGCCAAGGCTTTCGCCCGGAATATTCATAAAGGTAGGTAATCCGGCGCCAACACCAATAAATACGGAATCGAAATTCTCGAGCAGTTCATCGATGGTAAAAATGGTACCGATCACATGATTCAATTCAATCCTGGCTCCAAGTTGCTTCAGGTACCCAATTTCAAACTGAACGATGGATTTTGGCAATCTGAATTCCGGAATTCCATAAGTTAATACGCCGCCGGTTTCGTGCAGGGCTTCAAAAATGGTAACGTCGTAACCCAATTGAAGCATATCGGCGGCAAGGGTTAATCCACCAGGTCCGGAGCCCACAACCGCAATTTTCTGACCGGTATTTTCCGGGATGTCCGGCGTTTTCACCAGGTCCATTTTCCGCTCATAATCTGCAACAAAGCGTTCGAGCCGCCCAATGGCAACGGGTTTGTCTTTAACGCCTACTATGCATCTTTCTTCGCATTGGCTCTCCTGAGGGCAAACCCTTCCACAAACGGCTGGCAGGGTATTGGTTTTTTTGATTCTTTTGGCTGCTTCATCAAATTTCTGTTCGGCAACAAGGGAGATAAATCCCGGGATATCAACATTTACGGGGCAGCCCTGAACGCATTTCGGGTCTTTGCATTGCAGGCATCGCCCAGCTTCCAGCAGGGCCAACTCGGTAGTATAACCATAAGGAACTTCCTGATGGTTGTGTACCCTGAGCGTGCTGTCCTGCTCAGGCATGTCCTGGCGCGGAATTTTCAGCTTTATCCTTCGTTCATCGGCTTTGGTTAATCCATGCCACTCGCATCCATACTTTAAACAAACATAAAATGGCATTAGTTTCGAAAATACCGAAATAATAACTTCTCCGACGGGTGATCCACATTCACCACAAGAGGTCTCTTTGCTTACCAGGCTTTCTTTACACTTGGGGCAAAGTAAGTCATCCAACACACCATCCTGAACAATATCAATAGTAGCATTGGCTTCAAATACATCAAGGTATGGGCTAAGGATCAACTCCATATCCTTTTTCTTATAAAGCGCATTGAAATTCAGGGTCTGTTCGCCCTGCTTCTCGCGGTTAAAACTGTTATGACAATGTGGACAATAGGTATTTAAAAACGATCTAAACTTTAAATATTTAACATCTTGATCGAGCATAGCAAATATTTTATCTGATTGAAGCCAATAATGATTCTTTTTCGTCTTTCATGTAGATGGAATTCCGGTTCATCAACTCGTCAAAATCCACTTCGAAGCCATCGAAGTCGGGACCGTCCACACAGCAGAATTTTGTTTTATCGTTTACCTTCACCCTGCAACCGCCGCACATGCCTGTTCCATCAATCATGATTGGGTTGAGGCTGACCATTGTGCGTACGTTGAATTTTTTGGTGAGTTTAACCACGTTTTTCATCATAATAATAGGGCCAATCGCATATACCAGTTTCACATCATGGCGTTCCTGGAGGTAGGTATTCAGGGGGTCGGTAACAAATCCTCTTCTGCCATAGCTGCCATCGTCGGTGGTAATTACCAATTCATCGCATATACCCTGCATTTCACGTTCGAGGATCAGCATTTCCTTCTCTTTCGCCCCAACGATTCCTATTACATAGTTTCCGGCTTCTTTAAAAGCCTTTGCCACATGGTGCAAAATGGCAACCCCGGTGCCACCTCCAACCATCACAACAGTTCCAATATTTTCTACTTCAGCTGCTTTTCCCAGTGGGCCCGAAATGTCCTTTATCGAATCCCCCTCGTTAAGTGACCGCATCAAGGCTGTGGTTTTGCCTACTACCTGAAAAATAAGCGTTATCGTTCCCGAAAATGGGTCTTTATCAGCAACGGTAAGCGGGATGCGCTCCCCGGTTTCGTTAACACGTAAAATGATAAACTGTCCGGGCTTTACTTTTTTGGCAATCTTTGGGGCGTTAACATCAAACCTGATGATGGTCCCTTTTGCCATTGATTGTTTTCTTACGATTTGAAACATAGTCGAGGTGCTTTAGATTAGTAAATATTAAAGGAACTGGGTTTTAGTGATCAGTGATTGGTGAACGGTGCCGAGGCAGAGCCTCGTGCATGCTCGAGCATAGCTCGGCATAATCGGTAATCGGTGATCGGTGATCGGTGATTGGTGAACGGTGATTGGTAATCAGTAATCGGTAATCAGTAATCGGTAATCGGTT
>CAZBDF010000384.1:0-4943 GCA_964490385.1 uncultured Lentimicrobiaceae bacterium
GATGCGGATGCTTCTTTTGGAAGTTTGGTTATTCAGAAATCTGCAGGTTCAGACACTTACATAAACGGTGGTAGCATATATCCCGTTTATTGTACAGGTGGGTTCTCGGTAGAACTAAGTAATGAATTTCACATCCAGCACGAGGAGCTAATTGTGGATCAGGGCATTTTTATCGACAACCTGGCAACCTTAGATATGCTGGGTAATGGAAGCCTTCAGGATGGAGTTTATATGGATGTTTATGGTACACTTGATATTGGTGATGGTGAGGCAATTGTAAGTGGCATTTTTGCACTTTATCCTACAGGAACACTAAATATTGTTAACGGCAGCCTGGTGTGTAACCCTTCTGCAAACAATACCAACATGCAAATTAAGGGCGACTTCAACCTTACCGGCGACGGGCTTTTCGAAATCACCAACAACAACATCGAATTCTTTTCTACAGCCAATACCAATATCACGGATGGGACAATCCGCGTTGGGGGCAACTTTTTTGCTACAAATGCAGGCACCTTCCAACCAACCGGGGGTAACGTTGAAATGTCTGATGGATATGTTGGCGGCCAAATCTTTTGCAACGATGGAAATTCGTTTTATAATCTTGATATTAAAGATGATATTTTAGTGGGTGATGATTTAATGGTAAACAATGATTTGGATATTAGCTCTGTAGAACTTGATATAAATTCTCACACCGTTGAAGTTGGCCACGATGTAAATATCTACGGAAAGTTGGTCATGACAAATTCCTTGTGCGAGCTGGAATGTGGACACTTCATATACTGGATGTCCGGATCAACAGATAACATTACAGCAGGGAATATTTATGCCGAATCCTGGCAGTTTAATCAGGGAACCTATGCAATGCTGGGAACAGGAAATACAGTTCACATAGGCACATTTTGTATTAATTATGATGATGATGCCGAATTTGGCAACCTGATTGTTGGGCCCGATGCAAAGTCACCTACTGAAACTAAAGATGACTACACCGCCATACGAACTGCCGGCGATTGCACCATAAAAAGTGGCCTGGGTTGGAATACTTTTGTAGATTTTCATATTGATGGAACAATGGATATTGAGGATGGTGCAACGCTTTCTTTGATCGAAGATAATTCTCTTTATACCGATTCCGATTTTGTTTTAAATGGAAAACTTGATTTAAATTCTGTGGGCAATGGCTATGTGGATGGTGAATTTGAAATTGCCAACACAGGAGAACTGATCATTGAAGGAGGTGAGTTTATTGTAGATGCCGACTACTATACAGATGGCTTTGTAAACGGAGTCCTGACAATGACAGGTGGCCTATTTGTAGTTGATGGTTCTCTTGAATTTCAGCCAGCCGCAACATCCAACATTTCAGGTGGTACAATAAGATGCCCATTATTTAAAGCACAAAATGCAGGTGCTTTTGAGCCTGTCGGAGGTAGTGTAAAAATAACATCACATGGTATATCTGGTGGTAGTGGAATTTCTTGCGAAAACGGAAATTTTCTTTATAATCTTATAATTGCCGTTTCGGGTTGGACGGATGTAAATGTTATGACAGACCTGTTGGTAGTAAATGACTTAGATGTTTTTATGGGAGGCCTTTCGTTTAATGATCACACGATAACAGTTCAGGGTAACACAACCATTCATGATGGTGGTCTTTCAATGACCAACACAGCAGATGTATTAAACGCTGGCAATGATCCTTCTGATGAAATTATCTGGAAAACAGATGCTTCCCTTAACAATAATAATCAAGGCAGGATTAATATATTTGGCAACTGTACAATCGAAGATGGGGTTGGCTATGATATTGAAGAAGATCAAACAATTGCCTTTATAGGAACCGGCGATCAAAACCTTTACAATTACGATGATGCCATTTTGGGAACTATCGAACTTGCCAAAGCCTCCGGCCAACTCATTATACCCACAGGCTCCGAAGTTACCTGCCAAAGCTACGACTGGACTTCCGGTACATTTACCCTGGATGGCGGCACTTTCACCGCCAACGACCTTGTGGATGCCGGCCTGTTTGGAATAAATAATTTTAACAGTGGCGAGGCATATTTTATCCAGGATGCCGGCCAGTTCGCTGATCTCAATGGAACCATAAATGTAAATGGGGCTACCGTTACAGTGCAGGGCGGCAACTCAGCCTGTTGGTGGGGCTTTGCCGGCAATACTGCTTTCAATATGAGTAGTGGTGAATTTAATTTTATTGATAATGGTGTTTTAATTGATGAACACTTCAGCTATACGTTTACCGAAAATATTACCGGTGGCACCATCCGGACAAATGGAAGTTTTTATGTTAGAAGACCTGAGTTTACGCCTTCGGGTGGTACAATCGAATTGTTCGGCAGTTCGCAGTCAGGCCTTGAAACAAGGGAGGGAGGTTTATTCAATTTACTTGTCAACAAAACTGAAACCGACCAAGGAATGGTTCCCATCAAAAACCGAAAAGGAGAACAAATTATACCGGTTGATGATGCTACAAACGTTCACCTCATCAATAATCTAATGGTGAATGGAACAACAACAATAGAATCGGGTATGCTGGAAACGATGGGTTTTGATATAAGCTGTTATGATGATGTGGAAGTTAATAACGGCGGAACGCTTGTCGTTAATCCTTCAAGCCAGGTTAGTATGGCCAATACTTGTAATATCGATATTAATTCAGGTGGTACGTTGGAGGCTTTGGGCGAGGCTGGCAATGAAGCGGTGTTCACCCATATCACCGGAAATTATGATATCAATATTAACGCAGGAGGTACCATTTCGGCAAGCCATGCAATTTTTGAATATATGGGTTCAAGCGGATTGGATGTAACACTGGATGCAATCATCGATCCTGCCAACCCTTTAAACAATTGTACTTTCAGGTATGGAAAAATCGGTGGCACCTTATTAATCGTCAACAACGACCAAACCCTGACAATTGATGGGGCGGAATTTTATACCAATGGCACCGAAACCTATAATGTTGAAAAAGTAGTGAACCTCGGAGAAATCACCTTCACTAATTTTGGTGGTGATTTTGCAGGCCAGGCCTTCGAAGAAGACCCTTACAACAGGATTCATTGGTTTGAACCAGGACTGACTGTAACTCCAGCTAACCAAAACGTTTCGGCGGAAGCAGGAGTCAAGAGCTTTGAAATCCTGTCAAATACAAACTGGTCTGCTTCTGAAACAATGGACTGGCTGTTCCCAAATTTGATGGGTGGATCAGGTGATGAGACACTTGAGGTATATTTTCAGAAAAATACCACCGGAATTGAACGAGTGGGTGAAATCACCATCACAACTGATACTAAAGTTGCAGTTGTAGTCACTGTAACACAATCGGGTGATATTCCTGCCTTATCGGTTGACCCGGGGTTCTTCGACTTTTTGGCCCCCAACGGCATCGGCTTCCTCAATGTATATTCCAATACCAACTGGACAATTACAGATGATATGGACTGGCTGGCAATGAACCTGGAATTTCCTTCCGGAAACGTGGTAGTTACGGTTTCGGTAATGATGAACAATACCGGCGTGGTGAGAACAGGTGAAATCACGGTTGAAACGGAAGATGGTTCCATCCAAATTATTATACCAGTTACCCAGCAACCCTTTGTTGAGCATATTATTTCGCTGCCTGCAGGCTGGTCGGGTTTGTCGAGTTACGCGATTCCTACCCCACCATTTATCACAGATGTATTTGCAGGAATTATGGATGAACTGGTGATTGCCCTTACCGAAGATGAGATATATTACCCGGAGTATGGTGTAAATACCATTGGTATGTGGGAAGAATTTTCGGGTTATAAAATTAAAACCAATGCCCCGGTAGATTTGGAAATATATGGTAGTGCCTATCCAAGCAAAACCATGACCATTCCAGCCGGATGGAGCCTGTTGCCTGTAATTTCGGAATGTCCGGTGGACGTTGAAGATTTATTTGCCCCGTCAGTTGCTGACCTTGAAATTGTAAAAGAAGTGGCAGGCTACGGCCTCTACTGGCCGGCTATGGGAATTAATAGCCAGGGCACACTCGATCCCGGCAAAGCTTACTTTGTGCTTGCAACCAATTCAATTTCGATAACATTTGGTGACTGTGCAAAGGATGCAACTATTGAAAACCTTCCAGGTTTCGAAAACCTGGAAGGTTTAAGCCCGTGGGAATTAGCAAGACCAAGCGCCTCTTCTCATTCCATTGCAATTCTTCCTCAGGCTATCGAAGGTTTTGCAAAAGGAAGTATTCTTGGAGCTTTTGACTCACAGGGAAATTGCTTTGGTCTTGTTCCACTCGATAGCAAGGCAAACTGCCTCACCATTTTTGGTGATGATGAACTGACAGCCGAAAAAGATGGTTTTGCTGCTGCAGAACAGATTTTCTTCAAGCTTTTCAAACCTTCAACCATGGAGGAATTTGAACTGCTTCCTGAATTTGATTTAACCCTGCCTGATGCCTTTGGTTCATTTGCTGAAAATGGCCTTTCGGCGATTAGCAGTTTCAAAGTAGGAGCATTGGGAGGAATCGATTTTCAGTGGAGCAACACTGGGATTTATCCCAACCCATCAGGAGGCACATTTACAATTACCGGCTTGCATAACGAAGCAGAGATAAAAATCACGGATATTCAGGGGCAGGAAGTGTATTCAAATAATTCTCTGATGGCAGATGAAAACCAAATTAACCTGGGACATTGCCAGCCAGGAATTTATATGGTTTCAATTCAACAAAATAATGCTACAACATTTCATAAACTTATCCTGAAATAGAGGAGAGCAATTTGTTAGGTTTTATCCCCGGGGAAGCGATTCTCCGGGGTTTTTCTTTTTGTAAATTGCAGTCTGTTAAAACGCTTAATCAAATTGTTTATCCCCTACGGGGAATCCCAGATTACACACACAATTGGTTTTGCTACAATACTCAATCGCCTACGGCGAAA
>CAZBDF010000385.1:0-4923 GCA_964490385.1 uncultured Lentimicrobiaceae bacterium
GACAACCTTGTAAGTTTGGTGTTAATATTTCGACAATAGGACGTATCTATTTAGTTTAGCTGGTATAGAAATGAAGCGAAATTTTTATGTAAATAAGTTCAATGGTGTCATTTATCTGCCAGTCGGCAGATGTCATTAATTGTCATTTGCGCTTCGCGCGTCATTTTTTTTTGAGAAAATGACTACAAATGACCATCAATGACCATCAATGACCATCAATGACTACAAATGACTTTCAATTGGAAAAAGAACTTTGCTTTAATAATTTTCTCAACCATCTAAACAATTACAATAAAACTAAATAATATTAAGCATGAAAAAACTAATTACATTTTGCATTGCTTTTACCTTTGCGGCAATATCTTTTGCCCAGGTAAATAAGGGCGAACGGCCCGAAAGCAATTACTACGGACAAAATACAATTGTTACCGGAACTGATGAAATGGAGGATTTTACGGTTATCGATTCCGATGGAAACACACTGAACTTATACGAAAACCTCGAAGCCGGAAAAACAGTTATTCTCGACTTGTTTTTTTCCACTTGAAGTACTTGCCAGGCATACGCTTCAATTTTAGAAGATGTGTATGTCAAGTGGGGTGAAGGAGAGGAAGATGTCCTGATGTGGGGACTATCTCCGTACGATAATAACAACCAGATAACAACCTATAAAGCGCAGTATGGTTTGTCTAATCCGTGTGCTGGCACTGAGGGACAGGCTCCTGATGCCATTCAACAAATCATCGACGGGCAGCAGTTTTTTGGCTACCCTACCTATTGTGTAGTGTGTCCTGATAAGAAATTGCACTTCAGTGTGTGCTTCCCACCTTCGGTTGAATGCTTCGATCCAATTATTACGAACTGTATGCCATCGGCTGTTGGTGATGAGGTTTCAGATGAAGAGCTAATCGAGATTTTTCCCAATCCGGCAAGTGATTATGCTAATCTTCAGTTGAACTTTGAAGGAAGTGCGAAAGTTGAAATCATGAATTTACTTGGTTCTGTAGTCTATACAAACCAACTTCAATCTTCAGGGCAAAGCAATACAGTACTTTATGTTGGCGACCTGCCCGATGGAATGTACTTGCTCTCGGTGCAGACTGATCGGCAAACTTATAGCCGGAAACTGACAATTAGAAGGTAGCTGCCGATAAACTTTTTTCCTAAGAAGAAATAGATGAAGATCGTTCAAATTGCTAAAGATTTTATCGGAGGGAATATCCATTTTTTTTAACCCATTACTACACTCATGAAAAGAACACTATTCTTTTTTACGCTGTTGATATTTTCGTCTGCAGCTTATACACAACAAATGACTGAAGATGGCAAATGCTTCCCACGTGAGCCTATAACTTCAGGTATGACACAGGCTATGGATGATATTGGGGACTTTACCATTATCGATTCTGATGGAACTACCCACAATCTATATGATGAACTGGATGCAGGGAACACGGTTCTGATTGATCTGTTTTCTACCACTTGAGGCGCATGCCAGACATATACTTCAGTTATAGAAGAAGCATATGTCAATAACGGCTCCGGTGAGGACGGTGTTCTTTTCTGGGGTTTAACTCCTTATGACAGTGATGGCGAGATTAATGCCTACAAAGCTGCTTATGGTGTAACCAATCCTTGTGCTGGGGTAGATGGTGGTGGGCCTGAAGCCATAGATATTGTAATCGAAGGGCAACCTTTTTATGGCTACCCTACTTATCTCGTTATTTGTCCGAACAGGACGGTATATTTCAATGTTTGCTGGCCACCAACTGCAACGTGTTTTGATCAGTATTTCGATCAGTGTGCCCCTGAACTTAGCGTAACCCCTTCTATCAGAAATGTTTTGGCATCAAAGGGTATTACAACTTTTAATATTTTTTCAAACGCGGATTGGACAGTTGCGGAAAGTATTACTTGGTTGGATGTTGCCATCACTAATGGGACCGGCAATAAAACCCTGAAGGTGAACTATAACGAAAATGCAACTGGTTCAACGCGGAGCGGAGGGATCACAATTTCCTCAACAGATGGCTCACGTTCCGAAATTGTTGCGGTTTCACAGGTGTCTTATTCTACCCATTCTATCAATCTGTCGGAGGGTTGGAATAGCCTGTCGAGTTATATCATGCCGGTACACAATAGTATTATTGATGTATTTGATCCGATAGTAGGAAGTTTAGTTATTGCCAAAACTGAAACAGGGGTTTACTTTCCAACGGGCTTAGAAAATACAATTGGCGAATGGGAAAGTCAATCGGCATACAAGGTAAAGATGGATGCACCAGCTACTTTGCAGATCATTGGAGTGCTGGAAGCCAACAAAACCTTAGCGCTATCGGCGGGATGGAATTTAATCCCCGTTATATGCGACTATCCTATGGATGCAGCCTCAATTTTGGGAACACTTGATCTGGAGTTGGTAAAGGATGTCGCCGGTAAGGGTGTATATTGGCCCGATTTGAATATCAATACTCTTGGCAACCTCGAGCCTGGCAAGGCTTATTATATCCTTCTTAATACCGGGGGATCAATAACTTTCCCGGCCAACGCTGAGTAGTGCCTGTCCGTAAAGTCAGAGAATAATGAATTCGACATTTACTTCCCACCGCCTTTTACTGGTTGTGCGAAAACAATCTAAAACCTGACTAACTCTGGGCTTTAGCCCGGAGATTAAAGGCTCATTGCTTACGATGGGCTTTAGCCCAAACCTTGATTATTTGGGCTTTCCAAGGGAATCCCTTTGGGAAAAGCCCGATAATACAACCTCATTTAAGTTTCTGTCCGCCAGCTGGCGGACAGGGCAAGTCAAAAATTGTTTTTTCACAAATCTTGTTTAAGTCGGGGCTTTGGATGTCTCAATGAAAATTCCTCTATTAACATATCGCCATCTGAAATATTTAAACTATCCCTTGTTTTGAACACAGTTTCGTAGTATATTTGTCAGCGTATCCAGCTGATTAATCAAAACAAATTTGCTATGAAAAACTTTTCGCTAATTGTCGCAATGCTCTTTGCTGCATCATTTTCGTTTTCCCAAACTTTGCTTACCGGAATCGTTGATTCACCCGAAAAACAAGTTGTTGAACTATTTGTTAGAGATAGCCTGCTTACTCCACCAACAAACCTTGTCGGGGAGTTTATCCCACCTGACAACGCATACCTTACCTGGAATTTACCCATGTCACAGGGTGCATGGTTGGGTTACGATGACGGAACAAATGCCGATGGTATTGGTGGTCCTGGAGAATTTCTGGCGGCTATCCGCTGGGAGCCTGCTGATCTTGTACCTTACGATGGTTACGCGCTTACCAAAATCAGCTTCTTCCCACGAAATGACGGGGGGAGTGCAACAGCAACTTTTATCCTGAAAATATGGACCGGTGCCGATGCTGCTAACCTTGTTTATGAACAGGCCCTGTCCAGTGTAATCTTTGACGAATGGAATGAAATTACACTTGATATACCTCAAATGGTAGATGCCAGTGATGAACTATGGGTGGGCTATTCGGTTGAATGTCTTGCCGGTGATTATCCAGCTGGTGTTGATCCGGGGCCGGCAGTTGCAGGTTATGGCGATTTGATTTCACTGGACGGCACAACATGGGCTTCCATGTCATCTGAATATGGCCTTGATTATAATTGGAACCTTAAGGCTTATGTTATATCCCCATATGATGGGATGGATTTTATTGAGCCTGTTGCAATAACGCAGTTGCCAATTATTAATGAAGGGAGTAAACCTGTTTTGGGCAAACTCAGGCCCGGCACAAATAAGGTGATGGATGCTGGAAAAGGTTTTATCTGCTTTAATGTATATAAGGATGGCCAATATTATGATTCTACAACTGAGCTGGAATACACTGATTCGGGACTGGAGCCTGGAGTTTACGTATATGATGTTACAATACTTTACGATGAAGGAGAATCCGCTAGCGCAGGAGAGGTTTCTGTTATAATTCAAAATGGTTTAGGCCCAATCATTGAAATTTACCCAATGATGTTGGAAGAATTTCACGATAATCCCCCACAAATAACCACTCAGATGATTACTGTAACCAACATTGGTGAAGAGACCCTCGAATTTGATGTTGAAGTTTACACCAGCGATCCCGGCCCGGATGTGGTAATTGATCCTGAGGTTTACGCGGCTGCCTTTGCAGCCCGCCAGGCCGAAGAGGGTTATTCGATAATTTCAGAACGCGCTCCCGGAGCTACAGCCGGAGAAGTTCAATATTCCGATGATCCTTTTGATCTGCAATTCGAATATCCTTGTGCAGAAGCAACAGGTGAAGCAGGTATTGAAACGGATGGAAACTATATCTACACCACATTGTGGAATGGAACCCAGTTTGTGAAATATCAAATGGACGGAACCTACGTTGAGACTTTCTCCTGTGGAACTGCAGCAGGCGTTCGCGACCTTGCCTACGATGGAACTTATTTCTACGGAGGTGCAGCAGCTACTACCGTATTCGAAATGGACTTCGATGCACAAGCATTGATCAGTACAATCACAGCTCCTGTAGCTTGCCGTGCCATTGCTTATGATGATGGTGAAGACGGATTCTGGGCCAATAACTGGTCAGATTCACCCACGATGTGGGACCGCAGTGGTGCTACACTGAATTCATTTGCTATTAATGGTGACGAAAGCTTCTATGGCTTTGCCTGGATGGATAATGACCAGGGTAAAGGCCTTTGGGGCTATAGCCAAAAAGTTGGCACCAGCCAAAACATGTTGTATTTGTATGATGTATCAAATGGTACTATTATGAATGAATTTGATATGCTGACTATTCTTACCCTTCCTGTTGTCGGAACTGATATTGGTGGTGGTTTGTACATGCATCCTAATATTGTTCAAGGTTATTGGACCCTTGGTGGTATTGTACAGAACATCTGCCTCTGGGGTGTTGAAATGGG
>CAZBDF010000386.1:0-4921 GCA_964490385.1 uncultured Lentimicrobiaceae bacterium
ACAACACAGTTGATTTTGATGGGATTTAATTCGGCAAGTTGAGCAGCTTCAATCCCACGAAAAACAGCTTCAATTTTTCCAAGCCGGGTAATACTATGGTATTTTTCAGGATCCATCGTATCCAAACTGATGTTCACCCTATTTAGACCTGCTTCGGCAAGTGGTTTTGCAAAACGATTGAGAAGCACACCATTTGTTGTCATGGCCAGATCGTTGATGCCGGCAATTGCTGAAATCATTTTAATAAGGTCAATAATGCCCTTTCTAACGAGGGGTTCACCGCCGGTAATCCGCACCTTATCAACACCCATCGAAACTGCAACTTTTGTTATTTCAACAATTTCATCAAATGAAAGGATCTCGTCATGGCCCAGCATCTCAATCCCTTCGGCAGGCATGCAATATACACAGCGCAAGTTGCACCTGTCGGTAACAGAAATCCGCAAATAATTTATTTTCCTGTTAAATTGGTCGTACATCTACCATTTCTCCTATTTCCAATTTTGAAGTGCCTCTTTCCACAGCAACCATGCCATCGGCAAAAATATAAGAATGAATGTGTGCCGATCCGTGGTACTCAACTGGTACAACTTTTCCTGATTTTATTTGGACCGGAATAAATGATTTCCGCTTTGTCTTACGCCGGGTAAAAACTTCGCCCATCGGCAAATTCAATATCGGTGGATTAAATGTATGACCCATCAGGGCAAAAAGCATTGGTTTTACCAGCAGTTCGAATTGCACAAACGATGATACCGGGTTTCCGGGTAAACCGAATAAATACTTTCCCTCTTTCAAACCAAAAACCGTGGGACGGCCAGGCTGTACCGCAATGCTTTTAAATTGAATTTCAATACCAAGATCATTCAATACTTTGGGTACAAAATCGAAATCGCCCATCGAAACGCCGCCGGTCAGTAGGGCCACATCACAGGATGCAAGAGCCAGTGTGATAATCTCTCTTGTTGATTCTTCGGTGTCGCGTGCAATGCCAAAATATTTTGGGGACACGCCACATTGCCCAACCTGGGCCATCAGCTGTGAAGCATTGCTGTTTCTAATCTGTGAAGCATTGGGTTTTTTGTTTGGTTCAACTAATTCATCACCCGTGGATATTATACCAACCAAAGGTTTTTTGTAAACCGGAACTTCAGTGCAACCCACCGATGCCAGCACTGCAATTTCCTGTGGCCTGATTAAAGTACCTCGTTTAAGTACAGTTTGACCCAACTTTACATCTTCACCCAAATAGCAAATGTTAGTATTGGTTTTTTCTTCGATAAATTTCACCCGGTCATCAGTAATTATTTCGGTGTGTTCCACCATAATCACGGTATCGGCACCTTTGGGGACAACTCCACCAGTCATTACTTTAGAACACTTTCCAGGTGTAATTTCCATTTTGGGTTGTACTCCTGCCGGGATTACTTCGATTAGCTCAAGTGTTGAGCCCAAATCTTCCTTGCGACAGGCATAGCCATCCATAGCAGCCTTATCGAATGGCGGCATTGGCATGTCCGATAAAATGTCTTTGGCGAGTACCCTGCCCAGAGCATCATTAAGGGGAATATTTTCAGTTCCTAAAATTTTAGCAGCTTCCAGGACTATTTTGTAAGCATCATTAAATTCGATCATATCTCAATTTCAAAATTCCTGCAAAAGTATTAAAACCGAAATAGGTGGGATTTATTTTTGTAAAAACCTGCCAGGTTTGTGCTAATAGAATATTCCATTGATAGAATGCAAATGGAAACTAAGAGAGAAAAACCTGGCAGGATTAGCCACATCCGACATCCATTGATCTTTGCTTTTTTTGTGTCGCTGCTATGCGTTCGAAGTTTGTTGGGTGTTGATAAAAATATTGTTTATGAAGGAGAGCAATAGCAAAGAATAGATTTGTAGCAAAACTTCGAACTCGCACTTTGCTCAATAATTGATTTTCCGGTATCCAGCGTCTATCTTCAGGCTTCCGACTTCTGTCACCCGTCCAATGCTAATAAGTTAAAGTAAAGATGTGAATTTATGATTGTCGATTAACGATTTTTAATTTAAGATGTACCTGATTATCACATTACAATAAATCAAAAATCAGTCCCGCACGTGCGGGATTAATCATCAATCGGAAATGAAATTCTTAACTAATTGACATTGGGCTTTCTTCTTCTGTCTTCTGACTTCCGTCATCCCTCCTTCCTCTTCCGTCAACCGTCTTCCGTCACCTGTCACCTGTCTTCCCCCTACTTCTCAACAGCTTCAACCCCTGTCCAATCTTCGGGCACGCCACTAACAACAAATTGGGCTGAACGGCGCAGGTAGCGCTTTGAGGTTTCGTCTTGTGGGTAGATGGAGAGGCATTGCTCGAAGTCGGAAACTGCCTTGGAAAATTCTTTGTTGAGATAGTGCTTCATCCCGGCATTGTAGGATTCCATGAGTCGCTCTTTTAGTGAACGGACATATTCATTGTCGCCATCAAAAATTTCGTAAACAGCAACAGCCTTATCTTTCCCTTTTACTTTTACTTTACAAAGGAAACGGCTGTTGTATTCGCCAGAATTTTCCATTTTATTAAGCGTTGCTTCGCTAACGGCCAGCGACACGCCAAACTGCTTGGTGAGGCCTTCGAGACGGGAAGAGAGATTTACTGCATCCGATATTACGGTTCCATCCATGCGGTCTTTGTTCCCGATGGTGCCCAGCATTACCGACCCGGTGTGCAAACCAATCCCAATTCTGATTTCATCCAGGCCTTTTTCTTTTCTGCCATTGTTATAAACTTCGAGTTGACGTTGTGTTTCGATGGCAGCTTTTACTGCACATTCAGGTTTTTTTGGGAAAATAGCCATAATGGCGTCGCCGATGTATTTATCGATGAACCCATTATTATTCAAAACGGCAGGAATACAATGGCTCAGGTATTCGTTAAGGAAATCGAAATTCTCTTCAGGTGTCATCTTTTCAGAAATCGTGGTAAACGATCTGATATCAGAGAAAAACAGGGTCATTTCTTCGTTGATCTGGTCGCCCAGTTTCACATCGATGATAGAATCTTTTCCAAGGGTTTGCAAAAATTCCTGAGGGATAAACCTTTCATAAGCTGCATTAATTTTCAACAGGTTGAGGTGGGTGCGCATCCTGGTAAGTAACTCATCCTTAATAAATGGTTTTGGAAGGTAATCGTTCGCACCGCTGCTCAATCCTTCCACCAAATCGCTTACCTGGTTTTTGGCCGTAAGCATAATGATAGGCAATTCGCTGGGCAGGTACTTTTCCCTGATCTTTTTGCATACTTCATAACCCGACATCTTTGGCATCATCACATCCAACAAAATGATGTCGAAATTCTGATCGCTCTCAATTAAATCCAGTGCTTCTTGTCCGCTATAGGCAGGTGTAAAAGAATATTTATTCATGCTCAACAAATTGGCCAATACCTGCTGATTTATCTCTTCATCATCAACAACCAGCACATGGTATTCTCCATCTATTGAAGACATGCTCCAGGGAGTTTTTTCTATTTCGGTAACTTCAACATCCCGCACGTGTGTAATTTCGCTTGCTTCGGTTTCTTCGATTTCACTGGTAGAAATTGGCATTGTAAAGGTAAAGGTAGAGCCCTTGCCCGGTTCCGATTTTACCCTGATTTTGCCGCCATGCAATTCCACAAGGTTTCTACTTACTGCAAGGCCAAGTCCTGTGCCTTGTTGCGATCGGGTATTGGCATCGTCCACCTGCTCAAAAGAGGCAAATATATCTTCCAGTTTGTCCTCCGGGATCCCAACTCCGGTATCAGTTACTGATATGGCAACCATATCATTTTCCTTTTCGGCTGTAACCACAACACGGCCTTTATCGGTAAATTTAATTGCATTTCCCATCAGATTGTAAATGACCTGCTGCAGGCGGTCTTCGTCGGCATTAACATGAGGGGCATCTTCCGAAATATTATTTATCAACTCAAGTTTTTTGCCCTTTGTAAGTGGTTTAATCATTTGAATCGCTACATCGAAATGAGATTTGAGGTCAACTGCTTTAAGATGTAAACTGAGCTCGTTATTCTGCATCTTGGAAAAATCGAGAATGTCATTTACCAGGTTAACCAATCGTTTTCCACTTTTTATGATCAACGAAAGATTTGATGCCATGCGCTTGTTGACCTCGCCGGCAACACCATCGAAAAGTGATTCGGTAATTCCGATAATACCGTTCAATGGAGTCCTTAATTCGTGGGAAGTTTTGGCGAGGAATTCATCCTTCATTTTATCTATTTGTGTCAGGCGTTCAGAGATTCCTCTTTCGGTGGATATCTCCTCTTTCTGCCTTGTAACCTCTTCAATAAGTTGCTCCAGTTTTGTATTTTTGTTTTCGATGACCTTCTTTTGTTGGCTCAACAACCTATTGGCGCGTTGTTTTTGTTTAAATTGGACAAATTGGATTATAGCCAAAACAAGTATTACAAGGAAACCGGCCATAGAAAACCACATGATCAGCGAATTGCGCCTGGCTTGCTTTTCCTGTATGGCAAATAATTGATCCTGCAATTCTTTTTCACTTTCGAGTTTTTCGATTTCCAACTGTTTTTTTTCGGATTGGTACAGGGCATCCATCTCAGTGATAGCCCGATTTTTATCAGCCGAAATAAGTGAGTCCTTGGTATCGTGGTACAGTTCCGCGTTTTCAAGGGCCAGGCTATCATTGCCCGATTCCTTGTAGGCTTTGTAAAGCACCTCATAAGCATCTTTAATTCCTGAAAGAGAATTCACTTCCCGGGCAAATCCCAATGATTCATCCCCATAATTGATTGCTGTTTGAAGATATTCTGCTTTTTGACTTTCGGGGATACCAGGTGATTTGGCTTTGCTGATGTACAGGTCAGCCATATTTTTAAGGCAGGATGCCATAGCCAGTTTGTTGCCCTGCTCTT
>CAZBDF010000387.1:0-4907 GCA_964490385.1 uncultured Lentimicrobiaceae bacterium
TTAATTAGGCTAAAACAAAACAACTATGGAAATTAAATCCTACGATAACCCCTGGATACCTTCGATAAAAGGCGTATTTTTTATTCTATTCGATGCTCTCCGACTTTGTTGAAGCCGGTTTGCTTTTCAAGGAAAAAAATGCCCTGGGTGCTTTATACATTATTAAAGGGGTACGCGATTTGAGGGAATAGAAAGTAGCCTGATCTACAGGTTGCTGATCGAACTTAATTTTTCAGGATTTTGGCGGGTATCGAATACCATATCTATACTTACCTCTTTTTTAATCTGATGATAAATAATTTTATAGTTGTCCTGAACCAAATATCTGTATTCGTGCCTAAAATCTGAAAGTAAAGGTTCTTTCTGACCAGTTTTAGTAAAGCCTTCCTCAATAAAATCAACTCGGTTGATAATCCGTACAATTTGATTTTCAGCAATTGAAGGGGAGATCTTTTCCAGGAAATCGTATATCTCTCGCAAATCTTTTTTGGCAGGATCTGTCCAAACAATATTTAGTTGTTGTCCTTCCATGATTTGATTTCATGTTTTAAATCCTGGTGTGAAGTGACCCTGCCCTCCTGATATGCTAAATCAGAAGCTGAAATTCTATCGTAGAATTCCTCGATTGACATTCTTTTTGAAGGATTAACCGGGGTTTGCTCAATCAAAGATTTGATTTCAAGAACAAGGTTCACATTATCTAAATTTATTAGCTGCTGAATTATCTGGTATTTTGCAAGTTGTAAATTCATTTGAAATAAGTGTTTTGTTATTACAAAGATAATTAATTAACCAAGTAAAAAAGCAAAGCAAAATTTTCATTTGTACAAATTACCCATTTATTATTCACACCAAATTCCTTTATCACATAAAAAAACCTAACAGGTTTTTAAAACCTGTTAGGTTCATACAATTAACAATTATACCTTGTAACTGTTTAGTTGGTTAAGAGATTTGTTAAAACTAAAATCTTTTTCCAATTGGAAGTCATCCATACGGACAAGTTTTGTTGTCATTGATGGTCATTTATAGTCATTTTTTAAATAAATGACGCGCGAAGCGCAAATAACAATTAATGACAGCAAAGCTAAATGACACAATTAAACCTATTTACATAAATAATTTACTTCAATTCTATTGCAGCTAAATAGATACTATGCCTTCAACAATTAGCTTCTCAACTTTTTACTTTCCGTACAGAATCAATCACCGTTCCATCCACCCACTTAATTACCGAAACAATTTCGTCGCTCAGGTCAGGTTTGGAAGGCTTACCACAAATCTTTTCAGCTTCTTCTTTAAGCTCCTGGATAGTTTTAATTGGCAGCTCTGAATTTTTTAATTTTTCAATTAGATCGGTCCTTCTTGGATTTATAGCAATGCCCCTTTCGGTAACGATTACATCAATCAATTCGCCTGGTCCGCAAAGGGTGGTTACTTCATCAAGAATTACAGGCATCCTGTCGCGGAACAATGGAATGGGTAAAATTGTACACTTAGAAAAAAGACAGTTTTGCCAGCCACCAATTCCATGGAGCAGGTAACCGTCAGAATGTGTCACAACATTGGCATTAAAATTCACATCCACTTCGGTTGCACCAAGGATAACAACATCTACCATTCCTGCAAAATTCCCTTTGCCATGGTAATTATAACTTGTAAACGGGCTCGTATTTACATGGCCTTCATTTTCCTGCATTGAGCGCACACCTTCCAGATCAAAGGTCTGTCCATCCAGGATATACTCCACAAGGCCCTCTTCCAGCATTTTCACCGGATACTGGTTACTCCCGGCACGGATAAACCTGGCCTTCCAGCCACGTTCCTTTAACAACTCACCAAAATAATTTCCAATCGAAAGAGCTGTTCCCCCCGCGCCAGCCTGGTAGGAGAATCCATCCTTAACAATACCGGCATCATCACAGAATTGGGCAGTCATCTCAGCAATCAACAAGCGGTCAGGACTTTTTGTGATTTGGGTAGTCCCCGAAATAATTTTTTCAGGTAAGCCAACCTTATCAACTGTTACCACATAATCAACATAGTTCCCCTGGATTTGCCATGGAACACATGGAAACGGAACGAGATTATCAGTAACTACAATCACCTTATCAGCATATTGCGAATCACCAAGTGCAAAACCTAGCAAACCGCAGGCTGCAGGGCCACGGTCGCCTGTAGCATTGCCAAAAGGATCAGCTGTAGGTGCAGCAATTATAGCGATATCAATTTGCACCTCTCCGTCCTGGATGGCCTGGTATCTTCCACCATGCGATCGCAATATACTCATTCCACGCATCTTGCCTTCAGAAGTATATTTACCCAATGGGCCATTCATGCTTCCTTCGATGTGATGGATCGTTCCATCTTCCAGATATTGAATCAAATGCTCGTGGCAAGGAAAAGACGCCGATGGATACCATCTGAGATCTTTAACACCCAACTCCTTTGCAATATCAAAAACCTGGTTGGCTATTAAATCCCCATTCCTGAAATGATGGTGGCTCGAAATGGTCATTCCATCCCTCAGGCCGGCCTTGATTAAGGCTTCTTTCAAATTAGCCACAACTTTGTTTCCATCCGATGGATAATTGGCACAACTTGATATGCGGGGAGCAAATTTCCGACCAGTGGGAATATATTTTCCTACACCCTGAAAAGGAATATGTTCTTCGCCATTGATAATGGTGGGTACCATTCTTCCCGCGGCATTTTTAACAAGTTTATCGTATTTCTTCATTTCGGTTCCTATATTAAAAGTCATTTAATCATTTAAGCATTTTATCATTGCATCATTTAAGCATTCTATCATTTCCCCATTTCCCCTCGCCAGTTTTCATTGATCAAACCAAGCGATATAGCAAGATCAATAACTTTTTGCGCACGCTTAACGACAGGGGCATCAATCATTTTTGTACCTAACGAAACCACACCAAGGCCTTGCTCTTCAGCAATTATAAAAGCATTAACAATTTTTCTGGCCTTATCTATTTCAACTGGCCCGGGTGCGAAATTTTCGTGGATGACCCTGATTTGACGTGGATGGATACATCCCATCCCATCAAATCCGATGGATTTGGAAATCTTTACATTTTGCTTCAGGCCTTCCATATCTGCCACATCCGAAAACACAGAGTCAATGGCCTGGATATGTGCGGCTTTGCAGGAAGTAACGAGCTGATTACGGGCAAAGTTGGATTCAGTTCCCTCCACAGTTCGCCTAACTCCCAGGTCGGCAGTATAATCTTCGAGGCCAATGGCCAGTGCAACAACATTGTCAGCTGCCGTTGCAATCTCAAAGGATTTTATAACACCAAGTGCACTTTCGATGATCGGCATCAGCCAAATGTTACGATCAATATTGTGTTCTGATTTGAGCTTTTCTATGCGCGCGTTTACCATAGTAATCTGATCCGCACTTTCACATTTAGGCACCAGGATCAGGTTAACACCGTGTGGTACAATAAAGTCCAAATCCTCCAGGCCGTCGGGCACCTGGTTGATGCGTACCATTTTTTCAGCACCATAAAAGTTAAGGTTTCGCAAGGCATTCCTCACAACAAAACGGGCTTCATGTTTTTTATTAAAAGCAACTGCATCTTCCAGGTCCAGGATTAATCCATTGGGCCGATGCAAACCGGCATTGAGCATGAGGCTGGGTGTGTTGCCGGGTAAATAAAGGCGTGAAAACCTGAACTGATCTTTTTTAGTCTCGAAATTATTATCTTCAATAATATCGAAGAGATAATCCTTATCCGTATCAATCAACTCTTTTACCGCCGCTTCAATCCGTGCCTCCATCACAAAAGGCAATGCCCCCGAATCTTCGATGCGTAAAAGTGCGTTTTCAATGTCGTAGAAGTTTAAAACATCAAGGGCGAGCTTTTTAATATCATCGCCAAACATGGCAATTACTTTACTTTGAAGATCGATTTTTAGGCCACCACTCCCGCGTAGCTCAATGCTAACAAAGCAATCTGATCTGACGCGTTTTCCCTGGTTACCGGCTGTTGCAATTTTTTTCAACTTCACCTCCGCTTTTTTGTTTCTGAGATTTTACTGTTAATGAATTAACGGCAAATTTATTTTAAATATTCAGCTTGTCAAGGATAAAGGAGAAATATTTTTTACCTCACTCCCGGCCTTCTCCGAAAACGGAGAGGGGAGCGTTCTCGCCCGGGATTTGTGAACCTATTCCTGGGTGAAATACTTTGCTCGAGCAATTAAAAACACAAATCTCAGGAGTTACTTTACCCTTCCCTGCTTCAGGGAAGGGATTGGGATGGGGCAGCCTCACCCCCGGCCCCTCTCCGAAAACGGAGAGGGGAGCGTTCTCACCTTGGATTCGTCAATTATACTTAAGCTAAAGTTTCTCTCCATTGCATGAAAAACACAAATCTCAGGAGTTACTTTACCCTTCCCCGCTTCGGGGAAGGGATTGGGATGGGGCAGCCTCACCCCCAGCCCCTCTCCGAAAGCGGAGAGGGGAGCGTTCTCGTCCGGGATTTGTGGGGGTATTCAAAAGAAATATCCTTCGTACACACAATAAAATAAAAAAAATGTACATTAAGCAAAACACAAACTCCCAGACAATTAAAACACAAATCTCAGGAGTTACTTTACCCTTCCCCGCTTCGGGGAAGGGATTGGGATGGGGCAGCCTCACTCCCGGCCCCTCTCCGAAAGCGGAGAGGGGAGCGTTCTCGCCTTGGATTCGTCAATTATACTTAAGCTAAAGTTTCTCTCCCGTGCATGAAAAACACAAATCTCAAGAGTTACTTTACCCTTCCCTGCTTCAGGGAAGGGATTGGGATGGGGAATTCATTATCAAAAAATAGTATTACATTTGACTCATTAATCAAAATACTATTGTTATGAAATCACTATTTAAATTTGCCGGATTGATT
>CAZBDF010000388.1:0-4903 GCA_964490385.1 uncultured Lentimicrobiaceae bacterium
CAATGGTGTAAGTGGCACTTTTACTGAAGGGTTGTCATTTGCTTATAGTGGCGATAATAGCTGGATCGACCACCTGGAAGCTACCGGTTCGGCGGAAGTGATTTTCAATAATCAGTCGCCGGCTTATGGTTGTGCAGTTGCTAACGACGCGGGCAGCTATAAAACCATTGGGACCTCATTTGAATTTGGTGGGATGGGCAATTCTGATGCATCAAAGGAAGAACTTATGGAAGAATACCTTATTTTTTTCGGGCTTATCCAGGATGGTGAACAATATGTTATTAATTTACCAATAGGATGGACAGGTATTTCATCACACATTATTCCGGCAAACAAGAGTATTCAAAATGTGGCCTCCGGTATCTCAGGTCAACTTGAAATTATTCAAAACATGAATACTTTTTATCAGCCCGGAAATGGAGCAAACAATCTTTCAACCTGGGATTTCAAATCGGGTTATTGCATCAAGGTGAACGAGCCGGTCCAGCTTATTATTAATGGAAACATGCCAGTCAACAAAACAATTGCATTGTCAGAAGGATGGAATCTTATTCCTGTTTTAAGTGATGTGCCGGTTGATATTGAGCTGCTATTTGCTGGTAAAATAAACAGTATCGAGATTGTGAAAGAGGCGATGGGAAGCAAACTGTACTGGCCTGAAAAGGAAATTACTACTTTGCAAAACCTCATCCCGGGATGTTCTTATTTTATAAAGGCTAAGGAGGGGTTTGAGATAAGTTATTAGATCAAAATGGGGAAAGCATATACCTGATTCATTGTCACACCTAACCATGATATTGATTTGCCTTGCAACAACATAAGTTTTTCAAATTAACTTATTATCTTTGTCTAAAAATATTCAATGATGAATGAACTTATATTTTTGGTAGAAGAAGCACCCGAAGGCGGCTATACAGCAAAAGCATTGGGCCAAGGCATTTTTACTGAAGCTGACACCATAGAAGAACTTAAAGTTATGGTTAAAGATTCGATACTTTGTCATTTTGATAAACACCTAAAACTTTCAAAAAAAGAAGTGTCCTCCCGGCTTTTCGAATAATAAACTTTTCTTTATCCAAAGACATCGAATAACCTTTTTCTTATCATCGAAACTTTCATACACTGCAAACAAAATCCCCCATTTTGTTCTTCCCCACCAATCCACTACTTTTGCAGCCAATTTAAAAACAGGGCATCTTGACGGTTAGCGAAATTCTCAAAATTTATCAAGGTAGTGCAAAAACCATTCAGTTGGTGAACTTGCTTAAGGCTGAAGAAATTGAACGGATCCATCTATCTGGTATGGCCGGTTCGCAACGATCCTTCCTTGCATCTTCGGTTTATCAGGCCATGCGCGGGACACATGTTTTTGTCCTTCCTGATAAAGAAATCGCTGCTTATTTCCACAACGATCTCGAAAGTATTTTTGTTGAGAAAGATATGGAATATTCCAAAAGAAAGGTGCTCTTTTTTCCGACCTCTTACAAACGGCCTTACGAAATCGAGTCGGCTGATAGCTCCAATGTTTTGCTTCGCTCGGAGGTGTTGAGCAAAATCAATAAACCCGGTCGTGGCCTGATGATCGTGACTTATCCTGAGGCACTGGCCGAAAAGGTGGTTGATAAAACAACAGTGGGTAAAAATACACTTGGTGTTAAAAGAGGGGATCTGATTTCCCAGGACTTTATGATTGACGCGCTCATGGAATTTCAATTCGATAGGGTGGATTTCGTGGTGGAGCCCGGACAATTTGCAGTTCGCGGAGGTATTATTGATGTATTTTCTTTTTCAAACGATTTTCCATTTCGTATTGAATTTTTTGGCGATGAAATTGAATCCATCAGGACATTTAGCCCAAGTGACCAACTTTCGCTGACCAAGCTATCACGCATCAGTATCATGCCTGATTTGCATCACATGGGAGATGATAAGCGAAAAGTTCCCTTCAGCGTTTCGCTGCCAAAGTCATCTGCCATTTGGTTGGATGACCTTCAGTTTGCAGTTGACCGTATGGACCTTGAATTCAGCAAAGCCAAATTGGCTTTTGAAAACAGGGGACAGGAAGTGTCAACGACGAGTCCTGATGAAGTATTTATTGATGGCCATGAATTTCTGAATAGCGTTTTAAGTTTTTCCACAGTGGAGTTCGGACATCAGCGCATGCTCGACCCGACTTTTGTTTTTAAGTTGAACACCCAACCACAACCCTCCTTCAATAAAAATTTTGATCTGCTCATCGAAAATCTGAATCAAAATTCAGATGCCGGCATCCAGAATTTTATTTTTTCGGGAAACCCAAAACAATCTGATCGACTGCATTCAATATTAGATGATATTCAATTGAAAGAAGGCAAAGAAAATAGCCTGGATTTTTACACCATCAACCTGCCCATCCACGAAGGATTTATTGATAATGACCTGAAACTGGCCTGCTATACCGACCACCAGATTTTCGACCGCTACCACCGTTTCCATTTGCGCGACAGCGCGAAAGGCCGGGAAGCACTCACGCTCAAAGAAATTTACAATTTACAGCCGGGAGATTATGTAACGCACATCGATCATGGGGTTGGCCGCTTTGATGGATTGGAAACCGTAGATAACCAAGGAAAAAAACAAGAGACCATCAGGCTGGCATATAAAAATGGTGACCTGCTTTACATCAGCATCCATTCGCTGCACAGGATTTCAAAATTTGTGGGCAAAGAGGGTACTCCACCAAAATTAAATCGACTGGGGACCAATACCTGGAATAAGCTAAAGGAACGTACCAAGAAAAAGGTAAAAGACATTGCCAAGGAACTGATCAAGCTCTACGCCCAGCGAAAGAATGCCAAAGGTTTCACCTATACTCCAGATACTTACTTACAGCACGAACTGGAAGCCTCATTTATTTATGAAGACACCCCTGATCAGAACAAGGCTACTGTGGATGTAAAAAACGACATGGAAAAAGAATATCCAATGGACCGGCTGGTGTGTGGTGATGTGGGATTTGGAAAAACTGAAGTGGCCATCCGTGCAGCATTTAAGGCTGTCACCGATGGAAAACAGGTGGCAGTGCTGGTTCCAACCACTATCCTTGCTTTGCAACATTATAAGACTTTCCGGGCCAGGTTAGAGGACTTCCCTGTTGATATCGAATACATCAACCGTTTTAAATCGGCCAAACAACAAAAAGAGATCATTGAAAAGCTGAGGAGAGGAAAGATTGATATTTTAATTGGCACTCATCGCCTGGTTGGTAAGGATATTGAGTTCAAAGATATAGGGCTGCTTATCCTCGATGAGGAGCAAAAATTCGGGGTTTCTGTCAAAGAAAAATTAAGGCAATTAAAAGTAAACGTTGATACGCTTACACTTACTGCCACACCAATCCCGCGTACCATGCAGTTTTCGCTAATGGGTGCCCGCGACCTGTCAGTGATCAATACCGCCCCGCCGAACCGCATGCCCATTCAAACCGAGATCAGGGGTTTCAGCGCCGAATTGATCAGTGAAGCCATTAACTATGAACTTTCAAGGAATGGACAAGTATTCTTCGTTCATAACAGGGTGAAAAATATTGCGGATGTTGCAGATATGATCAGAAAGTTTTGCCCAGGTGTAAAAATTGGCATTGGCCACGGACAGTTGGAAGGTCATAAGTTAGAGAAGGTGATGCTTGATTTCATCAATGGTGATACTGATGTTTTGGTTTCGACAACTATTGTTGAAAATGGCCTGGATATCCCCAATGCCAACACCATCATCATCAACGATGCACAGAATTTTGGTTTGAGTGAGATGCATCAACTCAGGGGCAGGGTTGGCCGCGCCAATAAAAAAGCTTTCTGTTACCTACTGTCACCGCCATTGTCAACTTTGACAAGCGAAGCACGAAGACGCTTGAAAGCCATCGAGGAATTCTCGAACCTGGGCAGCGGCTTTAATATTGCCATGCGCGACCTGGATATCCGTGGGGCTGGAAATCTTTTAGGTGGCGAACAAAGTGGATTTATTTCGGATATTGGCTACGAGATGTACAATAAAATCCTTGATGAGGCCATGATGGAATTGCGCGATGAGGAGTTTAAGGGATTGTTTAAAGATGATGTACGAACTGAATTTGTTAAAGATTGCCAGATTGAAACCGACCAGGAAATACTGATCCCCAAAGAATATGTGGCGGTTACCGCCGAGCGGGTGAGCCTTTATAAAGAGCTGGATAGTATTGAAACCGAAGATGCTTTACTAGCGTATGAAAAACGGATGGAAGATAGGTTTGGACCGGTGCCAAGCGAAGTAAATGCTCTCTTTTATGCATTAAGGTTACGGTGGATAGGAAAGAAAATTGGCTTCGAAAAAATTCTATTGAAAAACGACCGTCTGTTTGGATATTTTATCACCAATCAGGAATCAAACTACTTTCAATCTGATGTATTTAACCATATCCTCGACTATTTTAAGCAAAATCAGAAAGCAGTAAATATGAGGGAAAACAAAGGAAAATTAAGCCTGATCTTTCGGCAGGTTCCTGATGTAAAAACTGCAATCGAAAAAATTAAGCCCCTGTTGTTGGGGGAGGGATGACCGATGACGGGTGACGGATGACAGGTGTTGGATGACCGATGTCAATAAGTTAAGATAAAGATGTGAATTTATGATTGTCGATTAACGATTTTTGATTTAAGATGTTCCTGACTATCACCTGACAACAAATCTCCCATTGATGCCTCTGGTCAAAAAATCAGTCCCGCAGATGCGGGATTAATCATCAATCGGAAATAAAACGCTTATCTTAGTGACATTGGACGGAGGACGGAATATAGAAGTTAGACGGAAGTCAGAAGTCAGAAGATAGAAGTTAGAAGACAGGTGACGGAGGACAGAGGACAGAGGATAGATGTCGGATGCTGGAAGA
>CAZBDF010000389.1:0-2247 GCA_964490385.1 uncultured Lentimicrobiaceae bacterium
TTATTCGATCCATCTCGTCCTTAAAACCCATATTAAGCATCTTATCGGCTTCGTCGAGCACGAGGGTGTTAATGTTGGATATGTGAAGTGCGTTAGCGTCCAATAACTCCAATAAGCGTCCGGGAGTAGCGACCAAAATATTTACGCCTTGCAATCCTATCATTTGAGGATTGATGGATACGCCTCCAAATACGGCTTGAATTTTTATAGGCGCTGTAAATCCCTGGTTAAAAAGTTTAAAAACATCTAAAACCTGCGTTGCCAGTTCGCGCGTAGGAACTAATATCAATACATTAATATGGCGGTTTTTTGTGTCCTTCGCCCCTTGCTGGTTCATTAAAATAGGCAATACATAACTGGCTGTCTTCCCCGAGCCGGTTTTAGCAATTCCCAGGATGTCTTTTTTTTGAATTATGGCAGGAATGGCTTGCTTTTGTATTGGGTAGGCTTCGTTATAATTATGATCATTAAGGGTTTTTAATAAATTTTCGGATAAGCCCAAAGAAGAAAACGACATAAGCAAGTGATTTTTAAATAATGCTCAAATGTACAGGAATTATTTGCGTTAATTCAAAGAATTATATTTGCTATTCCCCTAATTACTAAAGAGCCAAAACCTTTTCTGGGTTTATCTGCCCGGGGGGTCAACATGCTCCGATTTTGAGTAAGCTCACTGAAGAAGAAAAAACCAGAATAACAATTGAAAGCTTTTGCTAAGGGGGTCAGCTTAGTCCGGTTTATCCATGGGGTGGTTGAGGTTTAATCATCTGTTGAAAATAGCATCTATTTGTCATCTTATAATTAGGGCAAGCTCTGTTTTTCTTCTATTCGTTCATTTACTGAACTGTAATGTTCCAATGAATAATAAATTGAGTTGTCAATCAAAAAATCATTTAGATTTTATCGATATGTTGTTTGTTTGCCAATATTGATACTTTTGTCTTAAAAAAAATACACTTATGCCTTACTTAGTTTTTGATTTGGAAATGACCGGCCCCGAACCTGATTACAACGAGATAATCCAGATTGGTGCCGAAATTTATGATGATGAATGGAACAAAAAAGGGGAGTACCTCACCAATGTATATCCCGAAAATGAAGATGCTTTTTCGGGGCATTCCGAAGAAATTCATGGTATTTCGCTGGATGACCTTGACGAAGCACCGATGATGTATGATGTGCTGGAAGAGTTCCTGGCATGGATACGGAAAAGCCTTTACTGGCCTGCTGATGAGCCTTTATGGAAAGTGATTTGTTGTGGGCAAAGTGTGATCAACGACATCAACTTTTTGAGTTACGCGTTTAAAAAGGAAAAACTTAAATGGCCATTCTCGTGGCAATTGATCGACCTGCACACCATATCTTACTATGGTTTTATGATCCTTGAAAAAAATGGGAAACCAGTTCCCAAATCGCACAGCCTCGAAAATGTGGCAAAATACTTTGGCTTTACCCGCGAATCAGACACACATAATGCTTTAGAAGATGCCAAACTCACTGCCCAATGTTTGAATGCATTTTTTGAGATGACCGGGGAATTGCATCTTAAAGAAGTATCAGATTGACCGTATTATTGATGAATTAAAAAAAGAAGAACTTTTATGAAAGACGTATTGAAATACAAAGATTTTACCGGGACAGTGCAATTCAGTGCTGATGATGAAGTATTTCATGGGAAAATTATTGGCATTGATGACCTGGTAACATTTGAAGGACAAAGCGTTGAAGAATTACTAAATTCTTTTCATGATGCAGTTGAAGACTATATTGAAATATGCAATTCTATCGGTAAATCCCCAAATAAATCCTACAAAGGATCCTTTAATGTCAGGATAAAACCTGTTGTGCATAAAAAGGCAGTCCTAAAATCAACAGAATTGGGTTTATCACTTAATCAATTTGTTGAGCAAGCAATTCAGCAAAAACTTATCAGTCCTGCATGAGATTGATTGTCAATATAAAAACCTCCTTCGACTTGAATCAAAGGAGGTTTTTCAAACGATTTTGATAACATCAAGATATTTATTTAGCAGCACTGTCATTAATTGTCATTGGGCTGCGCCGTCATTAGCTACGCTGTCATTTATTGCAATATTATCAACGACTACAACTCATTACCATCAATGACTACCAATGACTACCCATGACCATCAATGACTTTTTATTGAAAAATGATTCTAATTTTATCAAATCTATCAACCATCTAAATAGTTACACATCAAGAATTATCAATTAATCATTCACAAA
>CAZBDF010000389.1:2347-4892 GCA_964490385.1 uncultured Lentimicrobiaceae bacterium
ATGTGCGATCCAATATTTGAAGTCATGATGATAATGGTATTTTTAAAGTCCACTACCCTGCCCTTGTTATCGGTCAGTCGGCCATCATCCAAAACCTGTAACAAAATATTGAACACATCGGGATGGGCTTTTTCGATTTCATCCAACAAAACCACGGAATAAGGTTTTCTGCGGACGGCCTCGGTCAACTGGCCACTTTCGTCGTAGCCAACATAGCCCGGAGGTGCTCCAATTAAGCGCGAAACAGTGTGCCGCTCCTGGTATTCCGACATATCAATGCGGATCATCGAATTATCATCGTTGAAAAGATATTCGGCCAGGGCTTTGGCCAATTCAGTTTTCCCAACCCCGGTAGTGCCCAGGAATATAAATGAACCAATTGGCCGTTTATCATCCTGAAGCCCGGCCCTGCTTCTTCTAATTGCATCTGCAACCGCGGCAATCCCTTCATCTTGCCCAACAATTCGGTTATGGAGTTTATCTTCGAGCAATAAAAGTTTTTCTCGTTCGCTTTGCAACATCCTGCTCACAGGGATTCCTGTCCAACGTGAAACTATATCCGCTATGCTTTCGGCATCAACCTCTTCAATAATCATTGGCTTGTCACCCTGCAAGTCGGTGAGTTTGGCCTTTAGCTTTTCGAGTTGCTCTTCGGTTTGTTTTATTTTTCCGTACCTGATTTCGGCAACCTTGCCAAAATCCCCGTCCCGTTCGGCCTGGTCAGCCTGTAGTTTCAAATCTTCAATTTCTTTCTTTCGCACCTGAATCCCTTCCACTACATCTTTTTCGGCCTGCCATTTCGATTTGAGGTGGTTTCTCTTTTCGGACAGGTTACCGATTTGTTCTTTCAGGACAGCCATCTTCTCTTTGTCTTTTTCGCGTTTGATGGCTTCGCGTTCAATTTCCAGGTGTTTAATTTTCCTTTCAATTTCATCCAGTTCTTCTGGAACAGAATTAATTTCAAGTCTGAGCTTTGCTGCGGCTTCGTCAATCAGGTCGATGGCCTTATCCGGCAGAAACCTATCGGTGATATACCTTTGCGAAAGCTCCACTGCTGCAATAATTGCTTCGTCCTTAATCCTCACGTGGTGATGGCTTTCGTATCGCTCCTTCAAGCCACGCAAAATCGAAATGGCATCAATGGTATCAGGTTCGTTCACCAGCACTATCTGGAAGCGGCGTTCCAATGCTTTGTCCTTTTCAAAGTACTTCTGGTATTCTTTTAGTGTGGTTGCACCAACGGCGCGTAATTCGCCACGGGCAAGTGCAGGCTTCAGGATATTGGCGGCATCCATTGCCCCTTCACCCGCACCGGCACCAACCAGGGTGTGTATCTCGTCAATAAACAAGATGACTTCACCATCGCTGTTGGACACTTCTTTTACAACTGATTTCAAGCGTTCTTCAAATTCACCTTTATACTTGGCACCTGCAATTAGCGCACCCATATCCAGTGAGTAAATCTGTTTCGACTTTAAGTTTTCAGGCACGTCACCATTAATGATCCGGTGGGCAATACCTTCGGCAATAGCCGTTTTACCCACTCCAGGTTCACCAATCAAAATTGGATTATTCTTAGTCCTGCGGGATAAGATTTGCAAAATCCGCCTGATCTCTTCATCGCGTCCAATTACAGGATCAAGTTTGCCACTGGCGGCCAATTCGTTTAAATTTTTGGCAAAGCGGTTCAATGCATTATAGGTATCTTCAGCAGTTTTACTATTTACTGTTGCACCTTTCCTCAATACTTTTATTGCTTCGGTCAGATCTTTCTTATTCACACCAAATTCATTGAGCAATTTTGAAGTTTTATCGATTACTGAGAGTAAACCAAGCAAAATATGCTCTATTGATACAAACTCATCATTAAATTCCTTGAGGTAAGTCAAAGCTTTTTGCAAGGCAGTATTTGCATCGGAAGACAGATAAACCTGCCCACCTGATACTTTTGGGTAAGAATGAATGAGCGTTTCCAATGCCGCGTTCAGGGCATTCATATCCACATCCATTTTTTTTAACAAAAAAGGAATGACATTTTCATCAACAGATAAGATTCCTTTAAAAATATGTGCAGTTTCGATTTGCGGACTTTGGTTGGCGTTAGCAATATCCTGCGCTGACTGTATGGCCTCCTGGGCCTTTATTGTGAAATTGTTTAAATTCATTTTAGTTCCTCCTTAAAATTTTATACTTCCACAGCCATATCAACAAACCTGCCATTTCAAATAAATTGAATAAACATGAAAATTTGACACCTAACTCACTCATTTTTAATGCCTTTTTGTCGTATTAAATATGCGTGCATTTTTAATGTATTAACGCTGAGAAAATTGCATAATTACCAGACCTGAAATATTTTCAGTTGAAAACAATAAATCAATCAAACTTGCATTTTCATAATTACCAAAATGAAGAATCGAAAAGAAAAAAAAACTGTAGTAATTGGTGCAAGCCCAAAACCACATCGCTTTTCTTATTCCGCAGTTACTGATCTTAAACACGGCGGATACCCAGTGGAAGCTATAGGTTTACGTCAAGCGTGGAT
>CAZBDF010000390.1:0-4891 GCA_964490385.1 uncultured Lentimicrobiaceae bacterium
CCACATTTCAGCAAACCATCTTCCGACATTATTGCAATTGCTGAGGCGGCATCCGAAACTTTCGAACAATCCAGCACATTCAAATTATCCACAAAGAATTTTCCGTTGGGTTCCATTTTCATGCAGGTTCTTTCGGGGTCTGGCATGGTATTGTGGCATTCCTGTGCAGTAGGGCAGAGGCGCGCATTTTCGATGGCATTGCGGTACCAGCGCGACAAGCCTTTGCGTGTCCTTTCCTTGCCAAACTTTTCGTAGTAAGCACCTGCGCGGTCACTAAACTGGCCCGGGAAGAAGTAAGCATGTCCATCTTTTCTTCTTTGGTACCATCCGGCACCTGCCAAAACATCGGCACCATAAATGGCTTTCATGGTGTTTTGTACTTCAACACCAACTGCAAGAACCGTATCGGCTCCTGCCAGAACGTTTTTAATTCCTGTAATAAGTGCCATGCCACCCGAAGCACAAGCTGCTTCAACACGGATACTTGGCTTGAATTTCAGTCCTTCATCTATCATGGGGATAAATCCGGCCAGGTGCCCCTGGTTATTGAAGCGTGCTGCCATGAAGTTTCCAATTACGCTTTCATCCACATTTTTAGCTCCGCCAATTTGTTCCAATGTTCCTTTTCCGGCTTCGTTGATATAATGTTCAAGTCCCGGCCTTGGCTTTTTCGGATGAAACTCTTTACGTCCTGTACCTAATGAAATGGTGTTGTAGCCGGCGGCCATATATATTTTTCTGTTCATTGTGTGTCCTCCTTATTTTAAATAATTATTGATGGGGCCGTAAGCATGGAAAAAACCGGTGAGCATTACGGTGTTCACGTCATCGTTGTTGTGGGCTACCCCCGTATTGACGAGTTGCTTGCCGATTTCGTTGGAACGCGTGTTATAGGCTTTTGCCAGTTTGGCGCCCATGGTTTCCATTCCGTTAAGTTCATCAAAATAGCTTTGTAGCAAATCAGCTTTCTTTTTGTTGAAATTAACTGCTTTCCATGGCTTGTAAGTGCCGGCCATTGCACCAAGCAAGACATCACACTTTTCGCTGAAATCAGCAATTACTACATAATCCTTTTTATTGGGGTCGTAAATGCCAACCGGCCTGCCTCTTTCATATTTAAGGAAGCCATCCTTTTGCGAGCCATCCGAATTTTGTCCACCTTTCACGCCCATATCGAAGAGTTTGTCTAACAGGTCGCTTTGCAGGTTTTCAGTTTCCTGGTAGGGATTCATTACTGCCATAATAAAGCGAACCACATCAATTCCAACATAGTCGATGAGTTGGAAAATGCCCATCGGACGCACAAGGAAATCTTGTGAAACCTTGTTGACCATATAAACCGATTCTGCAAAAGAATAATTCTTCATCAGTTTTTCTGCTTCGGCGATGCCATGAATCGAATCCCTCATGAAATGACCATTGCCAATAAATCCTGCATAGTCGTTCGAAGGAACTACAACCTTTTTGAGGTTCTTGGCATATGCAAGCGCAAACTCTGTCATGTCGGCACCATTTTCTTTTATGGTGATGAGTTCAACCAAACGTTGCACTGCCGGTGGATTGTAAAAGTGGAATCCTAAAATCCTTCCACCCAGGCCGGCTTCTTTGTTTAGCAGGCTAATTGGAATGGAAGAAGTGTTGGTGAAAAACCAGGGTTTATTGGGATTGTTCTCATCAATTTGCCGGAATATCTTCACCTTCAATCCCTGGTTTTCGGCAATGGCTTCAAAAATCAAATTTGAGCTGTAAGCCGATTCCATGGTGGTGACAGGCCGCACAATGCTCATCACATCAAAGATGTATTCATCAATGATTTCACCGTTTTCAATCAGGTCTTTGCGATCGGCATAAGCCTGGCGCAGCCAAATCATTTTCTTTTCGGCAAGTTTACGTACTTGTGCCCGCAGGTATTTCATCAATCCTGCGAGACCTTCTTCCGAAAGGTCGATGGCGTTTAGTACAAATGTTTTTCCCTTGTTTTCGGGTTTCATGCTCAGGGCAGCCATTTCAACAGCCGTAAGCAGCAGTATGCCGCTGCCCATTTTTCCGGCGGCGCCCAGCACACTGACTTTCTGTAATCTTTCGTCGTACTTCATATTTTGGATTTGTGTTTTTGGTAATTTATACACTTATTGCTTTTTATCTTTTTCTGGGAGATTTTCCCTTGATTGCTTCTCGCTTTATATTAAGCTTGCGTTTTGCAATATATTCACTTGAATCTTCTGTTACTGATTTAATTCAAGATTTCGTCTCTCAAGTAGTTCAAGCCTGATTTTTAAAGCTATTCTTTGCGGTAACTGTTTTATTGTCCCACAAATCGAGATTTGCTTGAAAGTTTTGCGTCAATGTAAGCGCGTAATTCTTCAAAGGACATATCTTTAATTTCGCTGCTGATTTTGTTGCGAATTTCCCGCATCATCTTAACTGCGTCAAAGTCTTTTTCTTTCTTATTAGTTTTCATACTCTATTAAATCTTTCGGGTTTCTAATTTCAAGTAAGTTGTATCCGTTTTTAATATTTACAGCATTGTAACCTTTTATTTTTGCGAAGTTTACAATGTGCTTAAAGTTCCAGCTCGCTAAAACATCTACATTGTGAATCGTCGCCATTGCTATGTGGTAACAATCTTCAATACTTGTTTTACCGACTATATTTTCTTGAATATATTTCTCTCCCAATTCTTTTGCTTCTTTGTCAAAGGTTATCCTTTCAAAGCAATCATTTGGGTATCTAAAAAGTAAATCTTTTACTCTTTTCGGAGCTCTTTCAAGTTCTAAATCAAGAAGGTCGGAAACAATGAAAATGACTTCTTTGTTTTCAAGCTGCTCGAATAGCATCTTCGTTTCATGTTCAAATTCCCTATCAAAGAATCCTCCAACAATTGATGTGTCGATATATATCCTGTCCTTTTTCACTTTAGTAAATTTACACCAAAGTTACTGAATAATTGCTCAAAGTACGCAATTTGTTTTCATTGATCAACAATATTCCGCAAATATGGCTCGCAGCCGCCCACTTGCAGAAAGTTTATTAAAGATTCGTATGTTTCCTTTTCTATTCATTCCTCCAAACGTCCGCTAACCGGCCGTGTGCCATGATTTGCTGTTGATACCTGGGCCATATTCTTAAACCCTTCAATTGTCAATTATTACTAATTTGTTTCGGATTTTTAAAATGCCTGTAAATTCGGGTGTTTTCATCCGAACAATGTACAGGCCTGAAGGAAGATCGTAAGCTGAGAGTTGAATCTCATGCTGTCCAGCAGACATTTCTTTGTCCACCAGAACCCTTAGCAAACTTCCGTTGATGTCATACAACTCAATGCGGACTTGTGAGCTGTTTGATAAAAAAACAGGAATTGTTGTTCCCTCCATAAATGGATTTGGATAGTTCTGGCCAAGTTCATTTTTGGTAAGTTCATTGCCAAAATCTATAACCCCAGTTACACCATCCATTGGGAAGGATCGTGATACGGTCTGTGTTCCGTTAGTCACATCAATTCGTATGATCTGCTCAAGAGCAGGCCCACGGGTCCAGTAACCAACTTCTACCTCCTTGGTAGTTAAGCCGATTTCATCATGGCTATCGGTATGAACTACTAATCCGTAGGTTTCGTTGGTGAAAGTCCACATAGTGGACATACCGGCAAAAATATCCGTAGCCAGGACAGTTCCTGGATCTACGAAGTTGACAAGGTCAGCAGATATCATCTCCAAGGCATTTTCCCCGGGCACAATTGTAACTGGTGCTGTTGTAATCCACAGAGAGCCACTTTCAGTGATTTCAATCCTGAAACCTATTTCACCCACGCCGCCATCAGTGTAAACCGTGAAAGTATTCTCATTAACGATAACCTTAGTGACATTTAAACCGAAATTTATCCCTTCATAAGAGAAGTTATAAAGATCAGCGAAATCATCTTCCGTTAACGTCAGTTCATACACTGCTTCATTGATACTAACCTCGATAGGGGCAAGTGTGAAAAAAGTGGGGTTATTGGTTGAGTCAGGTAGCGGGTTATGTGATGCATAAACCTCAAATGTCAGATACGCAGTATCTGAACCTGCTTCATTTACAGCTATGATTTCCAGGGTTTCCGTACCTGTTCCTGATAAATTACCACCAGTAATGACACCTATGTTTTCACCAAACATTACATTGTAAATATTGCTTAAGCTCGAATTTACAATTAAGGCATTCGTGTAATCAGTTACCACTCCAGCTTCAAAATCACGTGTCTGAAACGCAGCAGGATCGCTGCTGATTTCCATGATGACCGGTTGATCTGGTGGTGCAACTGTAATATATCCAACTTTGATTTCGGTATCATTTAATGTTCCGTTATAAACAGTAAGCCCTACGTCATAGCTTCCTTCATTTTCATATTCATGGGAAGGATTTTGAGCAGTACTTGTCCCACCATCACCGAAGGTCCAGCTCCAACTCGTCGGGGTATTGGTACTCAGGTCAGTAAAATTAACGAACAGAGGAGCCGTACCACTGAGGGGAGTTGCAGAAAATTCAGCAACAGGTGTAACAACCGCAGTCGTTACCGTAATGTAATCATTCTTCGTCTCATCATCACTTCCCGCGGAGTTTGTAGCTGTTAAAACAACAGTATAAACACCCGGGGTCGTATAATCATGAGAAGGATTTTGATCAGTGCTTGTACCACCATCACCAAAAGTCCAGCTCCAACTTGAAGGGGCATTGGTACTCTGATCGGTAAAATTAACGAACAGAGGCGCATCACCATTTAGAGGAGTCGCAGAAAATTCAGCAATAGGTGCAATAACAGCAGTAGTTGCAGTAATATAATCTACTTTCTCCTCCTCATCTTCACCGTCCCAGTTTGTAGCCATCAATTTGACGGTGTACGTTCCAGAAGTAG
>CAZBDF010000391.1:0-4873 GCA_964490385.1 uncultured Lentimicrobiaceae bacterium
TTCAAGCTCCGGATATTTATAGGTATGCAATATCGCCTCCACCTGCCGCAGCAAATCATTCTTTTCCCAGCCGGGGTTATACACATATCCAACAATGGTTACTACCCGGTTGTAACGCTCGTCAACAGTGGTGTAGCTGATAAACGGCCCACCCATGAAATCACCCTCTACTTCCCACAAGCCGCGCATCTCCACGGCAAAAGCACTGTTAAATTCGATTTGTTTGGTAACAGGTGGTTCAAACATACTGATCTTCATAAACGATCCTTCGCTGGGCCCGGGGATATGTTTTTTCGTTACCGAATCCTGTACCCTCACAATTTCAATGGGGTCGAAAGCTGTCATTTCATTATAGGGATAAACAAATACAAACACACTCTGGCTGAACCTTTCTGCCTCTCTGCGCAGCCAAATGAAATTTTCGGTTTGTGAAGCCACATAAAAGCTTTTGGGAAAACGCATCGAAATATCAAAATTATCTATCAGGTTGTTCCTGAAGCTATGGTCTTCGATGGCATCGAAAGCCAGGCTTACGCGACGTCGTTCATTAGCATTAAAAAACTCGAGAAAGGCTTCTTTGTTTTCTGCAAACTCGGTATAAAATTGATCTTCGGTGGGAACGGTAAGTTTAATTACGCGCTGTGGCGAGGCCCACAGGTCTTTTCTGGTCTCAAGGATGGGCTCGTCATATTCAGGATTTACATCAACAATAAAAATGTTGTGGTGTGTTTTAAACATTTCCGAAAAACCGGGTTCGGAAACCTGTGCCATCGAAAACATACTTTCGGGTTGGGGAAGGCCAAGCTGATCCTGGCCAAAAAACTGCTTGATCTCATTTCCCATCAGACTGTTCCAGTCGGCCTTGCTGTTGGTAACTACAAGTAACTCGTTGGTTTTTCCGGTTGAAGGCTTCAGGCCGGAACTTTTGATATCACATGAAGTAAAGGAAATAGGTATGAAAAGGGCCAATAAAAGAACCAGGGAGATGCTTTGATTTTTTTTCATTTGATTTGTATTTTTGATAGGTATTGAATTATCAGTTTACAGTGCCGAAAAACCAGAAATTTATGATTTCATAGTTTTTCGAGTCCCGGATTCACGAATCCGAGGATTCGGAACATCCTCGAAAAATTACGAAAATTGAAAATTTTCTATTTTTCGGGATCAGCAGTTTACAGTCCACAGTTAGCAGTCGGCAGCCTACAGTCAGCAGTCCACTGTCAAATTTTGAATTTAAAACTCAAAATGCCGAAAAACCAGAAATCTTTGATTTCCTGCTTTTCGGGACTCAGAACTCAATGCAGTTAACTCACTGCCGCCACCTTAAGCTTTTGTCCGGGCTTAAGCCTGCGGGTATTGGTAATGTTGTTCAATTGCTTAATCTGATTAACGGTAACTCCGTCGTATTGTTTTGCGATGTCCCATAATGTGTCACCCTTTTTTACAGTGTGATAAACAAATTTAACATTGCCGGTTTTGGTTTGAACAGTTTCAACCGACGGCCCCGAACTTTTTTCTGGTTTATAAACAAGGAGTTTTTGTTTGGGGTAAATAGTAGATGATTGCAGGTTGTTCCATTGCTTCAGGTCAGTGGTAGTAGAGCGGTATTCCTTTGCAATCAGGCCCAGGTTCTCTCCATTTTTTACAATATGGTAGGATTGTTCTCCCGATCTCTTAATATTTGAACTTGATGACTGGCTGCTCTTTTTGCGATTAGGGTCAGCATAAACAATCAACTTTTGCCCCGGATAAATTGTTGACCCCCGCATGTTGTTCCACGATTTCAGGTTTGAAACCGAAGTATGATACTTATGTGCAATAAGGCCCAAATTTTCCCCTGATCTAACGTAGTGGATGTCCCTTTGTTTTGCTTTCTCAATTTGGGCAAGCAGCTGTTGTTTTTCAAGCCCATTTTTTGTGACGAAGTTATGTATCTCTTCCTGGTTGGAAACGAATTCGCCGATATCTTCTCGTGGTAATCTCAAAACATAAACATCATTGGGGTTTGCCGGGATGATGCCCATTTTGAAGGATGGGTTCAGGAACTTAACGTCTTCAATGGGGATATCGAGGTATTCCGAAATCTGATCAAAAGACAGCACATCACTTACATGTACCGTATCTATACCATTGTATAAAATTCCGGGGTCGATTGGGTAAATGTTGTGTTCTGCCGAAAAGTTCATAACATAATTTACAGCAATAAATGCCGGCACATAACCGCGTGTTTCGCGAGGGAGGTATGGCCAGATGGCCCAATAGCTTCTTACTCCTCCGGCTCTCCTGATGGCTTTGTTTACATTTCCGGCACCCGAGTTATAGGCTGCCAGGGCAAGCGACCAATCGTTGTAAATATCGTGCAGGTCTTTCAGGTGCTGGGCGGCGGCGATGGTTGATTTGTAAGGGTCGTAGCGGTCGTCGATGTAAGAAGTAACCTGAAGGTCATAAACTTTGCCAGTGCGGTACATGAACTGCCAAAGGCCTTTGGCACCGGCCCTTGACCCAGCTATTGGGTTGAGTGCCGATTCGACCACTGCGAGATATTTTAGTTCTAAGGGAAGGCCATATTCATCCAATACTTCTTCAAACATCGGAAAATAAATCTCAGCAAGGCCAAGCATTCTGGCCGTTAGCGACCTCTTTTTTACAGCATAGATTTTAATGTAATTATTTACAGTAGTGTTGTAAACTAGTTCGAATGGGGTTTGTCCATTAAGGTATGCAACCCTGGCCTCATAAATTGAATCGGAAAATTGAGGGACCGTTTTCGCATCATAGTTGTACACATTTAATTGGGCAGTATCACTGATGAAATATTCATCACTAAAAAACTTAATATTAACCAGGCTATCGAGTTGGGCGATGGCAGGTGTGTGCTTAATAATATCATCAGCAATTGCCTGATCGTTTAATTTACCTTTACCCAAAAAACCGGTGGAATCGTCAAAAGTTAATGATTCGAGGGTGTCGGCTGATTGGGTAAGCTGTCTTAATATTGTGTCATTCTTGTAATCAAGTGAATCAATATTGGAATAAGTATGTAGTGCAAGCAGTGCAAATATGATGATGAAAAATGTTTTTTTTAACATAGTGAATATAGCTGGTTATCAGTAATAAACGTTTTTATTTGTAAGGCGGATAAGCGATTTTTTTGGCCATCAATTTTTAATGTGGCAAAGTTATTGATTTTACAATCAGATCAAAATTTTAAATAAGAACATGACCCTAAAAACACTTTCAGAAATCGAATCGATGGTTTACAGTTCGAAATTCCATAACGAGTTTTTGGAGGAAAAATTACAGGAGTCCCTTGATCCAATATTTTGTTTTCCCGGCAAGGTGCCAAACGAATTCTATTTAGACGTAAAACACCTGCTTTTTCAGGTTTCAGGCATCGAAAAGTCAGCAAACTTTGGCTATTTCTTTTACGAGAAAATGCAGGATAATCCATATCCCTTTTGCGAAGAAGTGTTGAAAACAGCAGCTTATACAGAGCAATACTACAATTTGCATGATAAAGTTTTGAAATCATATGTGCGGTCGTTTTTGATTAACAACCAGATTGATCCTAAAAGTATCCTTGAATACGACAGAGTGGTTCCTGAAGGTCATGGCGTGCACTTTTTTGAAGCACTGAAAACAATTGAGCCTTTAAAGTTAAAAGAACCTTTCCCTATATCTGCTGATCTTTTCAAAACATTGTTCCATATTATCGATAACGATGCTTTTCCGATGACCCAAAAAAAGGTATCTTGTGTGGTTGCGTATTTAAATATCGACAGGTTGTTGCCCGTTTTTGCTGGAAAAGTAAGTTCACTTTTACGCCAACCTGCATTTGATCTTGAAAAGGGAATGGTGTTGCTACATTTATTAAAGTCAATACAAATTGTGAGCCCTGAGAGTTTTAACATTGCATTGAGTGAAGCCCTTGATTTGCTTATTGGATCATCACTCAACAATCAGTTTTTTGAGGACTTCACTATCTTTGTTAATGATCAGAATAAAACCATCCAACTATTGCTTGCTTCTTTTTAAGTAATCCCAAAAAATCTCCCAATTACTATTAATCCATTGTCAGTTTCTACTGGCAAAACGGCTGCCACCCTTTTCCTGCCAAAAAAAAATGTGGTGGTTTTCTGCCATGCTTGCCCTGCCAGCCGATATTAGTTTTGCATCATAACAATAACAAAACAAATATTTACAATAACCCAAACACCTATTATCATGAAAACATTTTCAATCTTGTTTCTTTTAATCGGGCTCACTTTCGGGCTAAGTGCACAAAACCAGCCAATCCCAAACGAAGCGTTGGTAGATCTCGATGGGATAACAAAGATGTCAGCTACCATCCTTGATACAACTTCACCAACCATTGTTCTGTTCTGGAAGTCTGGTAGTAATAAGTGCTGCGACAACCTGGAGACTTTACAAACAGCCTGGATGGAAAACCTGCAAGAGCACGGTGTAAAGTTTGTCGCTATCTGCACAGATTGCAATGGTTCGGGGGCGCATATAAAACCATTGGCAAACGGAAAAAACTGGGAATTTGATATTTACATCGATCCCAATGGGAATTTTAAACGGGCAATGAATGTAAGTAATGTTCCTGTTACACTCCTGTACGATCAAGATCAAAAACTCCTTTGTCGCCATGCCGGTTTTTGCGCAGGCAACGAAGAGCTAATTTGCGATAAGATTATCCATCGCATCGAGAATTCAGTTCAATATACTACTGCAATCGACCAATAAAAGTTGATGAATGATCCAAGAAGCTTTGGATTAATTCACAAACTACCCCCCATATAAGAATCATTCATTTGATTCCAGGCAGGCTGGAAACAGCCTGCCTTTTTTTTCTCCGTCCGCCGAAGCC
>CAZBDF010000392.1:0-4871 GCA_964490385.1 uncultured Lentimicrobiaceae bacterium
GTTAAATCATTGAATTGTTGAATCATTGAATTGTTGAATCATTGAATTGTTGAATCCCCAAATCACCAAATCATCAAATCATCAAATCATCAAATCATCACATTCCCAAATTATTTCCCTACCTTTGACTGCAAAATTTCCAACGAAATGTTTCATAACCTTAACCCTCTTCCCTATGAAAAACAAAAATCTACTCTTCTTGGCATTTACCCTTTTAACTGCTGCCTTTAGCTTTGGACAAAACCCCAGTGGCCCCGACAGCTCCTGGCAAGACCCACACAGGCTCATCCGAATTGTTGATGTGGAGCCCTCGGGCAGCGGTGCTATTATTACCCTCGATTTTGATGAACTCACCCAATTGCCGCCGGACAATAAGGGCTCTGCGTCTGCCCCAACAAATGTTGATGCAATGTATTGCCTCAACACAGTTAGTTATACCGATTCCATTATCGACCTGCCGGGAAACACCGATTTGCTCGAAGCCGCCGATTTTAACTGCGCTGGCGAATGGTACGCCTACGATGACCTGGGCAAAGCAATATTTGTGGATGAATACGAATACACCGTGGTGAATATACTGGCGCTTACATCCCACGGGCAAAGCTACGTGTACAACAGGTTGTTCCTGCGCCCGGATATCGAACTCATGGATGCCAACATTAGCGCAAGCGATTTTGTCGATAAACTTTTGGACAATAATGCCGACACCAAAGCATTTGCACTTCAGGGTGATATTGATTTTGCAGGCAACGAAGTGTTAAGCAAAAATGAAGGCATCAGTTATTTGTAATTTGTATGGCAATGGCCATGCCCTGACAAATGTGGAAATAGAAACCACAATTGGATACGGTGGTTTAGGTTTTATAAAATACATCAATAGCGATTCTTATATATCAAGTCTTGGCATTCAGAACGCGTACATAAATGCTCCTTCATCATCATTCGTAGGTGGTTTAGTGGGAATTGTTGAAAATAGTTTATTAGAGCATGTTTATTATGTAGGTAGTTCTATTCATACTTATCAATACACAGGTGGCCTGGTAGGACAAATGACTAATTCAACAATAAGAAGTTCTTTTACAGATGTAGTTCTTGAAGGTTATGATTATATAGCAGGTTTAGTATCAAAAGCAGAATCAGGTACTAAAATAATAAATTCATACTCTTTAGGTGAAGTAATTAGTACTGGTGACTACACGGCAGGTCTAATAAGTTACTTAAATGATAATTCTTTAATATTAAACTCATATTCAAAGGGTGATGTAACAGGATTTACTTATACAGGTGGCCTAGTAGGATTTGTAGATGATAATTCAGTTGTTGATGGTGGTTTTACAAATGGAAAAGTTGTGTCAACAGGTGACTATACAGGTGGTTTAGTAGGGTATGTTTTTGATAATTCACTTATTGATAGAAGCTATTCACATTCTGATGTTGAAACATCAGCTTATTATACAGGTGGTTTAGTTGGGTATTTAACTAATGAATCAGAAATATTAAATTCTCATGCTATTGGTAATGTTGCATCAATTGGTGGGGGTTGTACTGGTGGTTTAGCAGGATATGTTGTCTTTGGTTCTATTCTAAATAATACATATGCAACAGGTAATGTTAGTGCTCCTGGTGCAGTATTTGTGGGTGGTTTAGCATGTCTTGTTTCAAGTGAAGCAGAAATACATAATTCTTATGCAACAGGTGATGTAAGTGGTATTAGTTCCTTAGGTGGGTTGGTTGGAGAATTATTAGGAGCTAGTATAGAAAATTCATATTCTACAGGTGATATATATGGAACTGGTTATAAAATAGGTGGTTTAGTTGGCCATAGTGATGCTTCTACCATATTTAATACTTATTCTACAGGTAATGTTGAAGGTGATGAAAGAGTTGGATCACTACTCGGACATGTTCATTTTGGTTCACTTGTAGAAAACTCTTATGCAATAGGTACAGCAATCGGCAATGAGGATGTAGGTGGATTTATTGGGCTTATTTATGATAGTGATGTCTTAGGCTCATATTGTTTTCAGGAAAGCCCAAATGTACCCACAGGCCTAACCCAGCTTACCATGCAAGAATTTGGGGAAGAAGAGAGTTTTTATAATTGGAATTTTAATTCTGTTTGGTATATCAGCCACACGGCAGGCCGCCCCAGGTTTGGTTTCAATTTTGGCGGTGGCTCCGGCCAAACACCCAACGACCCCTATATTATTAAATCCCTAACCGATTTGGAGGAGTTGTCCTATAAAGTAGAAAGAGGCATCAATTACTCGAACAAATACTTTTTACAAACCTCCGATATCGATGTCTCCGCCACCTACGGCTGGAACAACGGCGCGGGCTTCATTCCCATCGGCAATATGGAGCTTCCCTTCAATGCAAATTATAATGGGGATAGTCACAGCATCTCAAATCTCTACATCAACCGCCCTGCGAGCAACAATACCGGCCTGTTTGGCTATGCATCGGCAGCAAGCATCAGCAGCCTCGGGCTGGAAAACATCAGCATTAGCGGGCAGGATTACACTGGCGGCCTGGTGGGCACAAACTACAACTCAGTAATCAGCGAGTGCTACACCACGGGCAAAGTATCAGGAACCAATAAAGTGGGTGGCCTCGTGGGCTTGAACGACGTTTCATCAACCATCAACAACAGCTTTGCCACGGGTCCGGTAAGTTCGAGTAGCAACGATGCGGGTGGCCTGGTGGGGATTAACGATAATTCTACCATCAGCAATAGCTTCGCAACAGGCGCAGTTAACGGCTCCGAAAAAGTGGGAGGCCTGGTGGGCAACAACACCAGCAGCAACACACAAAACTGCTATGCCACAGGAACGGTAAACGGAACCACATGGACGGGCGGACTGTGCGGTGTAAATTTACAAGGCACGCTCACCAACAATTATTACGATACACAAACCACGCGTATGGGCGATGTTGGATGCGGGTATTCAACAGGCACAATTGCCAACCTGAGCGGCTTAAGCACCGAGGATTTTAAAACCAACGCTTTTACAGGATTTAATTTTGGTAACACCACCTACATGCCCTGGACAGCAAATGCCAATGGCCGCCCGTTTTTGTACTACCAATATGCTGCGGTGAGCAATGGAACCGACAGCAACAATACCTTTTGGGGATATGCCCTTTCTAAGGGCACAGCAATTATAGAAACTGGGCTGCGCTATGCCCTGCTTTCGGATTTGGAATGGAGCGACCAGGCCGTAAAAACGTCTGAGGGGGCTTTATGGCACACCATCACAGGTCTGCAAACAGGTTCGGAGTATCTGGCACATGTTTATGCCAAAGATGTTGCCGGAAACTATTATTATGGCGATATGATAAATTTTGTGGCCGAACTTGCACAAACGCCACAGCCCATCATGCTCAATCCCGAAAACAATGCTACCAGCGTTGAACTTACCAACGTTGTTGCCGTTGATTTCGACATCCCTATTATCGTGGGCGATTTAAGCGGCATCAGCATCAACCCAGACCCTGGTAATGTAGCCTCGGTTTTTGCCGGCCAAAAAATCACCATCGCCCACAACGACTTTGATGCAAATACCCTCTACACGGTTTCCGTTCCTACTGGCGCAGTCTATCATGGCGAAGCCCCCAACGAGGAATTCAGCTGGAGCTTCACCACAAAAAGCTTTATCGGAATAGAAGAAGCCGGAGATACAGAAGATGATATTAAGATTTATCCAAATCCATCGACAGGGATATTTAATATTCGCATCTCAGACCTAACAGGTTTTCAAAACCTGTTAGGTCTAACAACTAACTGGAAAATCACAAATACCCACGGCTCAATCATTGCCACCGGCAACGAAAATGGCAGCGAATTTTCCATCAAGCTAACATCACATCCGAAAGGAATATACTTCCTGAAAATCTCACGGGAGGGAAAACAGTTTGTTAGAAAACTTATGTTGGAGTAGGCGTTGCCCACTAATCTGAGTTATTTATGAAATTTGACCATAGAAATAGAAATAACCCAGGTCTTCACAGGCTATGAGAAAATACGCTGAAACCTGACTAACTCAGGGCTTTAGAGACTGTGTGAAAACTACCTCAGACATGACTAACTCCGGGCTTTAGCCCGGAGATTAAAGGCTCATTGATTTTGAGGGGCTTTAGCCCAAACCTTGGTTATTTGGGCTTTCCAACGGAATCCCTTTGGGAAAAGCCCAATTAAACTGCATAATTTCAGTCCCTGTCCGCCAGCTGGCGGACAGGGCAAGTCAATAATTGCATTTTCATAGAGCCTATTTTAATGGCTTGAAAATCTCACAAGAGGGAAAACAGTTTGTTAGAAAACTTGTGTTGGAGTAAGTACAATGGTATTTCGAGAACTACTGGAATCAAACTTTCGTTTATTTAAATCTCCAAACGTAATTAATTTAGGAAGTTGTATGGTTTACCAAACCCTAATGACCCCTTCCCCGCCCCTTCCCCTCAAGGGGAAGGGAGACCTGCCGCACAATCTGCTGCAGTAGCCAGTGCGGTGGCATCCTCCCCTTCAAGGGGGAGTTAGAGGGGGTCTGTGATAGAAGCCATATAACTGGAGTGGATGGTATTTAGCTAAACAATTAGTTAAGTTGATGCGAAACACTTTTTCTACTATTTTTGCATCTCAAAATAGTTAAACAATGAAAAAGAAAGTTGCCATAGTTGCCGGCGGTGATTCCGGTGAATATTCCATTTCGATGAAGAGCGCGGCCTTTGTAAGTGAAACACTGGATGCCAAAAAATATGATTCCTACCTGATACAGGTCAGAGGCGATGATTGGTTTCACGAGGATGCCAGTGTTAAGATAGCCATCGATAAAAATGATTTCAGCCTGAACATTCATGGTGAATCTATAAAA
>CAZBDF010000393.1:0-4867 GCA_964490385.1 uncultured Lentimicrobiaceae bacterium
GATGGTCTCCACCATTTTAATTTTATAGGATTCTGCAAATGGTAATTCCATAATTCAAAATATTTTTTGTTGAAATAATAAAAATAATAAACGGGTAGGTTATCCAAAATTGACAGGTTAAAAGTTTGTCTGTTCTTTAATAAAGGAATATGTAGGTTATTGAAATCTCAAAATTCTCACGATAGTGATGTCTTTGGCAAAAAAGCAAAACTCAAATAAAACCCAAATTCAAAATCCTAATATTCAAAAATACATATGCTTGAAATAATGGTGGCTTTGCAATTTGTAAATTGGATTTATTTGTCCTTTGAGTTTTGTTATTTACCACTTTAATACTGTGAGTCAATAACTTCAAGAACAGACACTTTTAAAAGTGGTAGGTGTCCCTGTTTTTGATGTTCAGGTGGATACGTTGGCTTAAAATTGAAATTAAATGGTACAAATGCATTTTCAGTTCAAATTTATTTGTTGACGCAAAAATAGGAAGAATTTTGATTGCATATAGTTTTTTAGTACGGCAGGGTAGATTTTGTAAGAGAATAGACAAGGCTGGCATCCCTTTTTGGACAGAATTATTTTGTAGGAACCGCGCGGCCGGGATTGAAGTGGTAGCTTGCAGAAATGGCGGCAGATTTTTTTGTTGGCAGACGGAGACTGACGAAGGAAGGCCACGCACTGCTTACAAAAAAACAGCCGGTATGAGGCAACTACAAACGGAAAGCCCGTTAAGCCGCTCAAAGAAAAATGTATAACAAGCTTAACAAAAGAATTTCAAAATTTCTAAGTAAATTGCAACCCTTCTATTTTGATCTTGTCAATTAATGACGAACGATAACAAGAAAATCGGGAAATTGGTGCAAACGGAGATTCACAGGGATATTATTGAAAAGTGTAAGCGAGGTAATGCGCGGGCCCAATATAAGCTCTATAACCTCTATGCACAGGCCATGTACAACATTTGCATGCGCATGATGAATTCCCGTGAGGAGGCCGAAGATATGCTACAAGAAGCGTTTTCGGATGCTTTCAGACGGCTTGGTTCGTTCAGGTATGAATCGACTTTTGGGGCATGGCTGAAGCGGATCGTGGTCAATAATTGTATCAACGAGATTAACCGCCGAAAAGCTGACCTGGAGTTCTTTGAAGATATGCATTTGTTTGAAGGGCAAAAAGAGAGCGACGATAAGATGTATGAGGGGAAATTGAACGTTTCGAGCATCCGGGAAGCTATGGAAGATTTGCCCAAGGGAGCCAGGTTGATATTTTCGCTGTACCTGCTGGAAGGTTATGACCATGTAGAGATAGCGCAGATTTTGAACATTTCCGAATCGAATTCCAAATCGCAATACATGCGTGCCCGGTTGAAAGTGAAAGAGAAGTTAAGTAAAATACAATTAGAGGAGGCTTAGAAGAAAGTGGAGTGTTGGAGTAGTGGAGTGTTGGAGTAGTGGAGTGTTGGAGGAATGGAGAGAAGGAGAGAAGGAGAGAAGGAGAGAAGGAGAGATGGAGTGTTGGATTATTGGAAAAAATGAGAAATGAAATGGGAAAAAAAATAAATCAAGGAAGCTATGAGCAGGGATAAACTGGAAAAATTTGTATTCGACAACAAGGATGAGTTTAACGAGTTCACACCCGCTCCCGACTTGTTTAATGGTGTGGAGACCCGTAAGCCACGGATTATCAGGATGAATTGGAACAGTATAATGTGGAAAGCTGCTGTTGTTGTAGGTATTTTTATTGGCTCCTATTTTTTCCATGATTGGATGGATAGCACCACGGAAAATACCCAGGTGGCTGCTACTGAACAATTCGATCAATCTTCGGAAATTGTAAAAATGCTCATTGAGGCCGAGGCCTACTACACTTCTCAAATAGATAGTAAGAAAGAAGAATTCTACCTGTTGACATCTGGGCAACCCAATATTAAAGATGAAATTGATTTGGAACTTGTGGAGTTGGATGCTGTTTATGCCCAGCTACAAAAAGACCTGAAAGACAATGCCGATAACGAAGAAGTTATCGAGGCGATGGTACAGAACTACAGGATTAAACTTGATATTCTAGAAAGTGTACTTGTACAATTACAAAGAGCTAAAAACGGTGAAAATGAAAATAACTATGAAGTTGAATTGTAAATTAATCATTGCGTTTGCCGCGCTCCTGCTGATGATCCCCTGGAACGGATCGGCGCAGGACTTCTCGAAGTCGCGGTATGAGAAGCGTGTTTTTGTCGTTGGCAAAAACACCGAAGTGCAGATTGCCAATAAATATGGGAATATTCATGTTTACGAGTGGGAGCAGGACTCGGTGAAAATTGAGATCGATCTGGAGGTGAAAGCCAATAAAGAATCGAAGATGGAAAAAACCTACGATATGATCGATTTTGAATTTACATCCACAGATTATTACGTAATTGCTAAAACCAACTTCAAAAGCAGCCAGGGGAGTTTTTGGGGCGAAGTGAGCGATTTGGCCAGCACGATTTTTAGTGGCAACAATAAGGCTTCTATAAATTTCAAAGTATATGTGCCAAAAACCTGCCATCTGAAACTGGAGAATAAATTCGGGAACATTTACATGACCGACCACCAGGGAAAAACAGAAATTATTCTTTCGAACGGAAACCTGAAAGCATTTTCATTTACTGAAGATTTGGATTTAAAACTGGATTTTGGTGATGTTAATATCAAAATGATGAAAGATGCAAAAATAACAGCAAGTTATGCAAACATGGAAATTGGCGAGGCCAATGAAATTATATTGGAAAGCAAATCGTCGGAGTATGAAATTGGAGTGATTGAAAAACTTTCGGTAGCATCGCGCAGGGATAAATTTGATATTGAGGAACTGGCTGAGTTGAGTGGAGATATGTCCTTTTCGGAAATCAAAGTGGATTATTTTTCTGCCGAATCTTTATTAACAACTAATTATGGTGATTTGAATATAGGATCTTTGGCAAGCACCTTCAGTAAATTTCAACTCGATGCCCGATACACTGACGTAAGCCTTAATTTTGCTCCTGATGCTGCTTTTGTGATTGATCTGGAATATACCGAGAAAACCAACCTTTCGTTGCCTGCTGGTTTTGAAAAGGAAAATGAAGAAGTGATAGGCCAAAAGGATGATGTGTTTAAAACTACCGGGAAGGTTGGTGTCGGAAGTAAGTTGCCAAAAGTTATTATTAAAATTGAGTCGGGGATGGTGAATATTTCGAATTATTAGTGAGACTGGAGTAATGGAATGTTGGAGTTTTGGAGTGATGGAGCCCCTCATCTGACATCGGTCACCCGACACAAAACTTTCTCAAAAATATTTTTCAAAAACTGCAACCTTTCAAAATTTAGTTTGTCATTGAATTTAAACAACGAAAAAACGGTGTTTTATGAAATATAAAATTGTACTCTTATTCTTGATAATTTCAGGTACCAGCCTTGCCCAGGAAACCTACCAATCCATTGGCATCAGGATTGGTGGCGGTGGCGGCATCACCTATAAATATGTGGAAGACTACCGCAGTGGTTTCGAAGGTATTTTAAGCTATCGCGATGGGGGAATCCAGCTGACCGGACTTTACGAGATGTACAGGCCCATTAAAACCGACCGGATAAATAATTTCTATTTCTTTTCAGGTTTTGGCGCACATGCAGGCTACATCAGAACTTATGAGCAATTTTGTGTACAAGAAAATGGAAGTTGTTATATGTATTCTAGCCAGCGAACAAATGCTATTGTTGGCCTTGATGGGGTTGTAGGATTTGAATACCGATTTCACAGTATCCCAATGGGCATTAGTCTCGATTATAAACCCTATGTCGAATTTTTCGGACAGGACTTTTTAAGGATAGATTTATGGGCTTTTGCCTTTTCGGTGAAGTATGCTTTTTAGGGAAATTGGAAATTCAAAGATTTAAGATTCAAAAATTCAATAATTCAAAGATTCAAGCATTCAAAGATTTAAAGATTTGAAGATTGTAGTTAGGTAATTTTTGAATTAGGAATTAGGAATTTTTGAATTGAATTATTCAAAGATTCAAGAATTCAAAGATTCAAGATTTAAAGATTCAAAGATTCGAGTATTCAAAGATTCAAGCCCCGCACAGGCGGGATTTCGCTTCGCTCAACATTCAAACATTAAAAGTAAAATACAATGAAAAAAACAATTCTAATCATTCTTCTCGCGGCCTTTGCAATAACAATACAGGCCCAGGATAATCAACAATCACAGGAAATAAAAACCATTTTTGGTGGTCCTAACGACAAAATCACTCATGGTGGTTATGGTGCTTTCACCGTAAATTACAGCCAAATTGATGGCAAAGATGTGGTATTGGTTGGAGGCCGTGGCGGCTGGATCATCAACCATCATTTTGTATTAGGCCTTGCCGGTATGGGTTTTGCCAGCGACTTATCCTACGAAAGTAATACCGCTTACAATCCTGATGATTATTTCCTTACGGGTGGATATGGAGGTTTGTTGCTGGAGACCATTCTCATGCCTTTTTCAGCGGTAAATATTTCAATCCCTGTAACCATTGGTGCAGGTGGAGCAACCTATGCCTACAAATATTACTACGGCAATTGGGATGACTACTATTACAATAGCTATGATGTCTCAGCTTATTTTGTAATTGAGCCGGGTGTTGAAATTAACCTGAATGTAGTAAAGTTTATGCGGGTCACTTTTGGTGGTTACTATCGCTATACTGCAGGCCTGGATCTTATGGTGCCAGGAACCAATGGTCAAAAAGCTGACAATAATATCCTGAATGGATTGTCAGGCGGGTTAACCCTGAAGTTTGGTAAGTTCTAGTTAAACAGATATTTTTCAATTTTAAACCCATCAGGCGAAAGTTTGATGGGTTTTTTT
>CAZBDF010000394.1:0-4864 GCA_964490385.1 uncultured Lentimicrobiaceae bacterium
ACCGGCCACCTATAGCTTGGAAGGCTATCGCTCTACCAAATGAGCTACTCCCGCATTGCTTCAATACAAAAAAGGATTTCATTTATAGAAATCCCTATTCGCTAAAACTTTCAATAATTAAATGAACGCTTAAAAGTGGGGGGAGGAGGATTCGAACCTCCGAAGGCTGCGCCAACAGATTTACAGTCTGCCCCATTTGACCGCTCTGGTATCCCCCCGAGTATTTTCTCCGCTTTTTTAAAAGTGGAGCCGATGGACGGACTCGAACCGCCGACCGGCTGATTACAAATCAGCTGCTCTACCAACTGAGCTACATCGGCCTAAAAGCATGATTATTAAAGAACTTAACTGTGTTTCAATATAAAAAAACAGCCCTCTTTTTTAAAAAAGGACTGCAAAAGTAGAATAGTAATTTGAATTAACAAAACTTTTTGAGTATTAATTTACTAAAAAGTTTTAATTGCCTCTTTCTTTGTCTTTGTGTTTTTTCAATTGACGCCTCAAAGCCTCTACTGCATGGTCGGTTGACTCCTCGAATGATTTACTTTGTTTTTTGGCATAGAGATCATTGCCACGAACGTTCAATCGAATTTCAGTAATCTTATTATCGACGTTTTCGCCATTTGCCAATTTAAGGGATACTTCTGTTCCAATAACTCCATCGTAAAACTGTGAAAGTTTTCCGATTCTTTCAGTAATAAAATCTTCTAATTTGCTGTCTGCTTTGAAATGAATTGAACGAATGTCTATTTGCATAATCTGTCCTCCTAATTTTAGTTAAGCTCTTGGATGAGCATGTTCATATACGTTTTTTAACTTTTCTATGGTATTGTGTGTGTAAATTTGGGTTGCCGCTAAACTGGCATGCCCCAATAGTTCTTTAACTGCATTAAGGTCGGCACCATGGTTAAGCATACTTGTTGCGAAACTGTGCCGCAGGGTATGGGGACTTTTCTTCGGGTTTGTTGATACATAGCTTAAGTATTTATTTGTAATTCGATAAACAAGTTTCGGGTAGCTTTGTTTGCCCTTTTCGGTAATAAATAGAAAATTGTTTTCTGTATTTAATTCTGCTAACTGATGATCTCGATAATTTAAATATCCTGCAATAGCCGTTGCCAGGGTTTTCGAGATCGGGATAATCCTTTCTTTGTTTCTCTTTCCTAAAACTTTAAGGGCTAACCCGTCGAGGTTAATATCGGTAATTTGAAGATTGATTAATTCGGAGAGCCGCATCCCTGTTGAATAAAAGAATTGAATGAGTAATTTGTTACGGATGCCAGTGAAATCATCGTTAAATTTTATGTCATTCATCAATCTATCCATATCCTTCTCCTTTACAAAAGAGGGCAAGGTCTTGCCGTTTTTCGGAGCAATTACCTTGAGCATCGGGTTTGCTTGAATAACGTTTTCGCGCGACAAATATTTGTAAAAGGATTTTAAAGTTGAGATTTTTCTGTTGATGGTTTTCGTGCTGATTGAATTATCAAGGAGTGAGACCAGCCATGAGCGGATCATAAAATGGCTTGCCGATTCAGGGGGACTTGTTCCGTAAGTATCTTCAAGGTAACTTTGAAACTGATCTAAATCATTCCGGTAAGCCTTCAGGGTGTGGTTGGAGTACCTTTTTTCGTTCTGTATGTATCTTAAGAATTTATTCCTCACTGCACAAAAAAATAGGAAAACTTTTGTTTCAAAGATACTACAAAAATATCTTCAAAACGAAAATTTCCCTATTAAATTATCGAAATATTTTTTTCGCTGGGGTTACTACATGTCTTCAGCGTTTCTCAACTGCTGGATGTAGATGGCTTTAAGCTTTTGTTCGCGTTTAGTTATGGATGGCTTAGTGTATTTTTGCCTATGCCTTAATTCTTTAACCACGCCGGTTTTTTCGAATTTTCTTTTATACTTCTTTAAAGCTCTTTCGATGCTTTCACCTTCTTTTACGGGAATAATGATCATACTAAATACCTCTTTTTAAATATCCTATATGTTGTTTGTTTTCTTCTCAATTCAAAATTGGGGTGCAAAAGTATAAAAAACATTTAATCAAGCAAACAAAAATGTTTAAAAATTTGCACTTATCTAAAAATAACTTTTTCGGGAATTAATTCCAACTGATAAATAAAAAGGATTGGGTCCATGGACCCAATCCTTTTTATTGTTAACATCCTTGTCTTTGCCCTATTTTAATTCTGGTAGTCGGCCAGGTGTCCAGGGAGCATTATATTTTTCTAATTCAGTTTCCAGGGACTTAAGCTGTGCGTCAAGTGACTTGATTTGTTCAAGTACCGGAGGAAACTCTTCCATCAGGATATCATAATCCCTGAGTTGGGCCTGAGTTGGTGCAGCCGTCGATCCCCAATGCGAATATGCGATTGTTCCAAGCCTGTCGTTGAGTGGTACTTGCTCAGGAGGCACCTCCTCGGAACTCGCTTTTGCCGGAGTACCGTTAAAAGTAAACTCAATTGCATCCAGTTCTTCACTTACTTTTCTTGCGCGTTGTGCAAGTTCAGCAGGGGCATCAGGTGTATTGTGCAGGGCTTGTCGGATGAGTTCGGTTTTTTTCATCAGGCCTTCCATATAACTTTCGGTTCCGCGCATGACCCTCGACAATTCAGATGCCTTATTCTGGTATTCAACCAATGCTTTTCTATCGCTTGCAGGCAGTGTAGTGTTATTTAATGGTTTGGCCTCAAATTCAACAGGGCCGGCCAATTCAGTTATTTCGCCATTATGATCCATTGATAGTGAAACAAAATAGGTTCCGGGCAAAGCATACATACCTGATCCGCCATCATTTTTTGGATCAAATTCATCATCCTTAAGTCGTGGTGATCTTTTCCCCTGGTAGCGCAAATCCCAATTTGTCCTTTGTAAACCCTTCGAAGCAGCCTTGTAAAGCTTTCTTACAACATTACCATCTTCATCTGTGATAGTAAATATAAGGTATGGTGAAATTTCTTTTTCTTCGGCGTCAAGAATCTCCTTTGTGGGTTGTGGGATGGGTTCACCATTTTTAAACAATTCCTTCTCTTTTTTCAGCCTGTCCTTTTTCAAAGTTTTTGGAACATCATTAATATAATAGGTGAAGGTTGCCCCAAATTCAGGGTTTTTAGCAGAATAGTAGGTTGCACCCTGGCCATAACGTCCGCCGGTTTTCACATACATCAAAGCATCTTTTACAGGCAATAGCACTGCTTTTGCGGTATCGAGTATTTCTTTATTAAGTTTCCTTAGTGGGGAGTAATCGTGCAAGATATAAAACCCACGGCCAAAAGTGGCAACCACAAGGTCGTTTTCGCGCTCCTGGATCACCAGGTCTTTCATGGCAACATCAGGAATCCCTGAAGAGAGTTCAATCCAAATTTTTCCACCATCCAAAGTAAAGAATACATTAAATTCAGTACCTACAAACAATAGGTCTTTATTCTTAGCATCTTGAACAATAGTGTGCACAGTTTCGTCTTCGGGCAGGTTACCAACAATCGAAACCCAGGATTGTCCCTTATCATTACTTTTCAATAAGTAGGGTTTGAAATCGTCACTCTTGATATTGTCGAAGGAAGCGAAAACTACATTTTCATCGAAGCGGGAGGGCAGGATGTCGCTTACATACGTGTATTCTGGTACACCAGGAAAGGATGTAACTTTTGTCCAGGCGTCGCCGGCATCTTCACTAATCTGGATTACTCCATCGTCAGTGCCAACATAAAGTAAGCCTTCTTTTATTGGTGATTCGGCTAGCGATACAATTGTACCCCATTGTGAGGTAGAAACATCTTTGGCAACTGCATTGGAGGGCCAGTATTTATCCATCACCTTAAACTGGTTGCGGTCTTGGTCGCGGGTAAGGTCGTCGCTGATTACTTCCCAACTGTTGCCACGGTCGTCGCTTTTGAAAACTTTATTGGCTGCAATATAGAGCGTGGTACCGGAATGAGGACTGAGGAAAAAGGGAGTATTCCAGTTCCATCTATAGCTGAGTTCGTCTTTTCTTGGGATAGGTTTAACGTTCAGGCGCTCACCTGATTTTTTATCAAATCTGTAAATATTGCCATATTGATAAGCCGAATAAACAATATCTGGATTTGCAGGCTCAATGGCCTGGAAAAAGCCATCACCACCCAGGGTGACAACCCACTCGTCACTTACAACGCCCTGGTTCGAAATATTTTGTGATGGGCCGCCCATGCTGTTGTTGTCCTGGGTGCCACCATAAATCCAGTAAAAGGGTTCGGTGTTGTCAACACTAACACGGTAGAATTGTGTAACAGGAAGGTTACTTTTGAAAACAAAATTCTTTCCATTGTCAAAAGTTTCATAAATCCCACCGTCACCACCAATCATAAAACGTTTTGTGTCAGTAGGATCAATCCAAATAGCATGATCATCCACATGTCGGCCATTGTTTCCGATGCGGTTCCATGTTTTTCCACCGTCAACAGTAACCCTTGAAACGGTTTCCATCGAATAAACTTTATCGGGGTCAATAGGGTCGCAATAAATTTCGTTGTAATACTGACCACTTGCACTGTGGTCGCTCATTTTTTTCCAGGAAGCCCCACGGTTAGTTGATCTAAAAAAACCTCCCTTGTCATCGGCTGCTTCCACAATAAGATAAATGTACTCAGGGTTGGCCGGTGAAATATCAATGCCCATTCCTCCAATGTCAACTCCAGGAAGTCCTTTCATCACCTTATTCCATGTTAAGCCGGCATCGGTAGTTTTATAAACAGCTGATTCCGGGCCGCCGCTAATCTTGGTGTATCCGGTACGGCGACGTTGTTCCGATGTGGCATAAATCACATCCGGGTCTCTGGGGTCCATTACCATATCGTTGATGCCCGTGTTTTCGCTT
>CAZBDF010000395.1:0-4846 GCA_964490385.1 uncultured Lentimicrobiaceae bacterium
TTTTCGGGTGCAATTTGTTGGATAAAGCTTTTCACCTCATCGGTAAGCGTGGTATCATTGATGTGAATACTATTGAACGAAGCATTGAGCAAGTCGCGCAACATGGCAGAAGTTCTGTCGAGCTCACTCACAATTTTATAAGGAGCTTCCGCTTTATGAAGCTTTTGGGCAATAGATTCCCATTTGTTAATAAGGTCCCGAAGGTCGGCATCCAAATCAGCCACCCTTTTATTTTCGGAAGCTGTACGCACGATAACCCCGAAATTATTGGGCTTGATACTTTTTATGAGCCGCTTCAGTCGCTTACGTTCATCAACACTTCTTATTTTTTGAGAAACAGAAATCCGGTCGGCAAAGGGCACCAACACAAGGTATCTTCCTGCAAAAGAAATCTCGGAAGCAATCCTGGGCCCTTTTGTTGAAATAGGCTCCTTGGCAATTTGAACCAAAATTTGCTGATTTACTGAAAGGACATCAGAAATTTTTCCGGTTTTTTCGATTTCCGGCTCCAGCCTGAACTCGCTGATGGGAAGCTGGCTGGCTTTTCCCGCCATTGCCAGTTTTGAATATTTATTGAGCGACCTTACTTGTGGCCCTAAATCCAAATAGTGCAAAAAGGCATCCTTTTCGTAGCCTACATTTACAAACGCAGCATTAAGCCCCGGCATGAGTTTTTTAACCTTACCCAGATATACGTCGCCTACTGAATACTTTTTGTTGTTTTTCTCCTTGTGAAGTTCAACAAGATACTTGTCCTCGAGTAACGCGATATCAACACCAGAGGAATTTGAATCGATGATTAATTCCCTATCCACACTTTATATTTTTAGCATACCATTAATAATGCAGGTGTTTGGTCAGGCACTACCAGGATGTCTATTAGTCAGTAAAAAAAAATTATTATACAATGCTTTACATCAAATAAAACATCATATAATAATTTTTTTAGCTGTAGAACTTTTATTTCTTCTTATGCCTGTTCTTCCGCAAACGCTTCTTGCGCTTGTGGGTTGCCATCTTATGTCTTTTTCTTTTTTTACCGCTTGGCATAGTAATTCCCTTTCTGAATTATTTAACGTTTACTTTATTTTTCACTTCATTAACAAAGGTCTTGGCTGGTTTAAAAGCCGGAATATTGTGAGCAGGAATGATGATCGTTGTATTCTTGGAAATATTTCTTCCCGTCTTTTCCGCTCTTTTCTTGATAGTAAAACTACCAAATCCTCTAAGATAAACATTCTCACCATTAACCATCGAGTTTTTGATGGTTTCCATAAACGATTCTACAGTTGCCTGAACTGCCACTTTTTCGATCCCTGTTTTGTTTGCAATTTCTGCTACAATTTCTGCTTTTGTCATTGAACTATGTTTTAAAGTTTTGATTATTAGATTTGTAATTAGGGCTGCAAATATATAAAAAGTTTTTAATGGCGAACGAAAACCGAAAAAAATTAAAAAATTCTTAATATGAACATATTAGCTGCCTTCGTTGCCTCCTTAATGATGTGAAACGAATAATGGATATTTATCAACAGGTTTATTATCATGATTTTACAACTAAATTTTAAAGCTGTAATTTTGACGCACAAATGGAAATTACACCAACACTTATTCAGTGGTACGAAGACAATAAACGGGATTTGCCCTGGCGAAAAACATTTGATCCTTACAAAATTTGGCTCTCAGAGGTCATTTTGCAGCAAACACGCGTTGACCAGGGAATGAGATATTACCTGCGTTTTGTTGATCAATTTGCTAGAATTAATGATCTTGCCAAAGCAAGTGAAGAGGAAGTACTCAAACTTTGGCAGGGATTGGGCTATTATTCCCGGGCAAGAAACCTGCACCATACCGCAAAAGTTGTTGCCGGTACATTTGATGGTGTATTCCCTGATACTTACGAAGGGCTTTTGCAGCTAAAAGGTATCGGCCCCTATACTGCCGCTGCCATTGCTTCCATCTCATTTGGCAAGGCACATCCGGTGCTGGATGGAAATGTTGCACGGGTAATCAGCCGCCTGTTTGCCATCAACGATCCTGTGAATGAGACTTTAGGGAAAAATAAAATCGAAAAGATTCTTTCTGGTTTAATCGATAACTCAGACCCTGGAACCTTCAACCAGGCAATGATGGAGTTTGGCGCATTGCATTGTACACCAAAAAATCCTTCCTGCGAAACATGTCCGCTAATATCAAAATGTAAAGGGTTTGAAAATGGACTGGTTAATACCCTTCCCATTAAATTGAAAAAGGTGAAAGTGAAACAGCGATTCTTCAACTATTTCCTCATCAATCTCTACAGCAATGGAAAGCACCTCGTTTATCTTCACAAGAGAACCGGGAAAGACATTTGGCAGGGCTTGTATGATTTTCCAATGATTGAAACTGCTGAATCCCTTTCAACTGACAAACTGCTACAAAGCAGTGATTGGAGTAGATTATTTAATGGCATTGAGCCACACATTGTTTCAGTATCTGACGACCACAAACATCAACTAACCCACCGTCAAATTATAGCCCGGTTTTACGAGATCGAAATCACACATAAATTGAAAAGTGCTGGTGATAATTTTTTATTGGTGAATGATCATGACATTCATAATTATCCTTTGCCCCGGCTTATCGACAGGTATTTGGAAGAGAGAAGTGACTAAACTACTTAGAGTGACCTAAAGTGACTAAAGTTGTGAAGACAAGATGACATTGTGGCAATACATCCGGCATCCGTCATCGGTCATCCGTCATCTGGTTTCCCAAACCAATGTAAAGCTTATGTGAATTTTGAAAAATTAAGGAATTGGCGGGATAAAAATTCCTACTTTTGCCGCCAAATAGTACATAACTAACTAAAAAGCTGAAAATTATGTCAGAGAAAGTATTGGATTTAGTGAAGCCTGGCGTTGCTACAGGCGATGACGTACAGAAAATATTTGCTAATGCAAAAGAAAATAAATATGCAATTCCGGCAGTAAATGTTGTTGGAACAGACTCAATTAATGGGGTGATGGAAGCAGCAAAAAAAGTGAATTCACCAGTAATCATTCAATTCTCAAACGGAGGTGGTTCGTTTTATGCCGGCAAAGGTTTATCAAACGACAAGCAGCAATCAGCCATTGCCGGATCGGTAAGTGGAGCTCTGCACGTACATAAATTGGCCGGGTTGTATGGCATTCCTGTTATCATGCACACCGATCATGCGGCCAAGAAACTGTTGCCCTGGATTGATGGCCTTTTGGATGCAGGCGAAGCGTTTTTTGCTGCACATGGTAAGCCACTGTATAGCTCACACATGCTCGACCTTTCGGAAGAACCACTGGAAGAGAACATCGAGATTTGCAAAAAGTATCTCGCGAGAATGGACAAAATGGGCATGACCCTGGAAATTGAACTTGGTATTACCGGTGGCGAAGAAGATGGTGTGGACAACTCTGATGTTGATGTTTCAAAACTTTATACCCAACCCTCGGAAGTTGCGTATGCCTACGAAGAATTGAAAAAAGTAAGCGACCGCTTTACCATTGCCGCTGCCTTTGGAAATGTACATGGTGTTTACAAACCAGGCAATGTGAAACTGGAACCAGTTATCCTGAAAAACTCACAGGAATATATCCAGGAGAAATTTGGAACAGGCCCCAACCCGGTTAATTTTGTTTTCCATGGCGGATCAGGCTCACCACAGGAGAAAATCCGTGAAGCGATTGGTTATGGTGTTATCAAAATGAATATCGACACCGACACCCAGTGGGCCATGTGGGAAGGAATTATGAACTACTACAAAAACAACGAAGCCTACCTGCAAGGACAAATTGGCAATCCCGATGGCGATGACAAACCCAATAAAAAATATTACGATCCACGCAAATGGCTGCGCGAAGGCGAAGTAAGCATAGTGAAAAGACTTGAAGTAGCTTACGAGGACTTGAATGGGATGGACAGGAATTAACCCTGATGAACGAATAAATCAAAAGGCTGCTTTCTTTGGAAGCGGCCTTTTTTTATTCCCTAAATCATCCAACAGCTTTTTCTGACGTTTCCAAGTCCTTCGGACGTTGGAAAGTCAATAAGATTCCACAATCCATCCTACACCCGTCTGCGGTCTGCGGTCTTCTGTCTTCCGTCTTCCATCTTCTGTCTTCCGTCTTCCGTCTTCCAACCCCTATAAACCTTATGCACCCCATACCTTTTTTCCCTACTCCCCCCCATCCTGATCAATCAAATTCAGCAAATAATCCACTGATCTTTCTAACTGCTGGTCGCGGCCGGTGACGACGATATTGTAGTCATTGTTTTGTTTGATGTCGGGTTCCAGTTGTTGGTTCTCGAGATAGTTGCCATCGGCATCTTTGGTGCCTATCTGCGGAATCCCGAAATAGAGTGTTGGGTCGAGCAGGGTTTCCCACCAAACGGCGGTGGCTGTACCTGGCACAGGCATCCCAACGGTTTTACCAATTTCAAGGGTTGTGTAAGTGTAAGGGAAGAAATGGGCGTCGGAATAGTTGCTTTCGCTCATTAATACCACTGATGGTTTTGTCCATTGGTTCATGGGTTCATTACCAAAATATTCTCCGTTGGGCCAAAGCTCAACATATTTTTGTCCGCTTAACAGGATGGCCAAATCATTATGCAACCAGCCTCCACCATTAAATCGGGTATCAACAATAATAGCCTCTTTGCCGTGGTTGCGGCCCAGAATCTCAGAATAAGTTTCACGGAAACTGGCACTGTTCATACTTCGAACATGCACATAACCCAGGCGGCCATTGGATAATTCTTCGGTAGCTTCACGTCGGTTCTTTACCCAACGGTCGTAAAGTAACTGGTTGAATTTACCGCCCGATATTGGTTT
>CAZBDF010000396.1:0-4836 GCA_964490385.1 uncultured Lentimicrobiaceae bacterium
TGTTACCCGTAAATAGTTTCCCTACATTGGTGGCCAGCCAAACCGCCAACTGCTGCAGCAAAGCGGTATTCCGGATGTTGTTCCGTATGGCAATATCCCGAACAATTATATCATTAAAGTTTTGCATCAGCACTTCTGCCAATCCCGTTTTTAAATATTCCGGGAATCCGCCGCTATGCATGTAAAGTGCGGAAGATTCGGGAGAAGGTAGCTGATTTGTAAATGTCAGATACTCCTGGTATGAAAATGGAAACAACTCTTTGGAGATGTGTCGGCCAGTGAGTTTTGTTCCCAATTCCTTGCTCAGCATTGTTGCATTGGAGCCTGTGATAAAAATCCGGTAGCCTTCATCAAGTCGGAAACGGACAAAGTTTTCCCATTGGCCAATAAGCTGAATTTCGTCAAAGAAATAAGTTTCCACCTCATTATTTTCAGCAATTTCCTGCAAACGATTAAAATCGCTGAGGTCGAAGCCGGCGAGACGAGGATCTTCAAAATTGAGGTATATCGAAGCACTTTCTGATGCACTGTTAATTTGTTGCAACAAAGTGCTTTTACCACAACGCCTGATTCCGGTAACAATAAAAGCATGGGAAGACAAATTGCTGAAACCTGTAATTGCGCGGGGCATGTTATTTCCCATTTTAGCCAACCGCTCTTTCTGCGAGTTTATTATTTGTTCTATGGTAAGTTTTGACAGCATAATTCATAAGTTTTCGTTGGTAAAGATAACTTTTGTTTGTTAATAACGAAAACTATTTATTGAGGGAAGGGAGCTCAATGAATTCAGGGTTTCACTTTAAGTGAAGCCCTGAATTTTATCCACACAAGCCATCGCTTTCTCCCTTCAATTTTTTTTGACGTTTCCATGTCCTGCGGACGATGGAAAGTCAGCGCAAGCCCCCACCACTCCAATACTCCATTACTCCACCACTCCAATTTTTATCTCTCATTTCCCACCTCTCATTCTCTTTGACCTTAGAAAGTCCTACGGACGTTTCTAAGACACTGACCTCCAATACTCCACCACTCCATTACTCCACTGACCCGTCCTGAATTTTCTTCAGTCAATTTCAATTCTTAAATACTTTCCCAATTTTCCTTTTATTTCAATATTCGATATTCATTATTTTACATTCAATATTCCTTAATCTATTCCTGACATCTCACATCAAAAATCTGACTTTGAATCATCGAATCTTTGAATCCTTGAATTTTTGAATCCTTGAATCCTTGAATCCTTGAATCTTCTTATACTCCATTACTCCACCACTCCATCACTCCGTCTCTCCCTTCTCATTTCTCTCGCGTTTATCCATAAAACCCCGCCATTCACACATTTTTTCCCGGCGTTCACACATCTGTCACCATTTTGCCCTTTTCAGCTTGTACCTTTACACTTTGGTTTTTCAGTCATTTTTAAATCAAATATTTTATAAACCTAAAACAAAGGAGAAATTATGAAAACCTTTACAAAATCAATTCCGATAGTGATAGGGATTATGGCCGCCTTTCTTTTGATGGGTGGCAATGTTGCCCGGGCACAGTTGTACATGAAAATCCAGGCAACCTTCGCCAGCGAGGTACTGGGTATCGAAAAACATGTGAACGTTTACCTGCCCTCGGATTATTACGTGTATCCGAACCAGGACTATGCGACCATATATTACCTGCATGGAGGGGGAGGCAACCAGAATGAAGGCCATACTAGTGCTAACCTTTACTACGCCATGCATTCTCAGGACACCACTATTGATTCACCACCGGCGATTTTTGTTTGTCCTGATGCATCATGCGCCCCCTACCTCGGAAGCATGTATATGAATTCTGAGCTTTACGGAAATTACGAAGACTATATAATGCAGGATGTAATTGGATTTGTTGAAAGTAATTTCCGGGCAAAGCCGGACAAAAATTTCAGGATGATAAGCGGCATCTCGATGGGTGGATATGGTTCGGCAAGTTTAAGTTCCAAATATCCTGAAAAATTCAGGGCATGTGTTCCCATGTCCGGCGGTTTCTCAAAAGATTCCATGTTGTATAATTTCAGAACCAGGTGTTATCAGGAACAGGGAACCTATAATCTGAATTATACGAATGGGTTTTACACATCTGGTTTTTTTACTCTGTGTGGTGGTTATTCTCCGAACATGGATATTGAGCCTTATCATATCGAAATCCCGTTTGACACCCTGGGCAATTGGCAGGATACAGTTCTAAGCAAATGGTCGGAGCATGAGGTTATAAGAAGGGTGAAAGATCTGCCTGACGAAAATGAATTGGCCTGGTTCCTGATATGCGGAAAACAGGATGAACTGGCTTTCTTCCCATCTCACAGGGAGTTTACCGATAGTCTCGATTTTTATGGTATTGGCTATGACACATCTTATTTTGAAGGCGGTCACGTATTTAATACTGAATCATGGATGACAGCAATACATTGGCTGGATTCAATCATCAATTATTCCTATCTGTCAGTGGGTATTTCTGATTATCACCAGGCTACTGCAAAAATTAATGTGTATCCCAATCCCGTTATGGACCGGACAGTCGTTGCCCTTGATATCCGTGCAAAGAATCCGGTGGAGATTTGCATTTACAACATCGCTGGAACATGCCTTAAAAAATGGCAATACCAAAACCAACAACCCGGCCTAAAGGAGTACATGCTCGATTTGAAAGACTTAACGCAGGGTATCTATTCCTGCCGGGTACAAATCGGGAATGAGATGATAACAAACAAAATAATTAAACTTTAAAACGCAGAGAGCGGAGCGCAAAGAGCATAGAGCAGAGTGCAAAGAACAAAGCAGGCTGCTCACTGCCCTTCGCCCTATGCCCTTCGCCCTAAGCAAAAAAAACACATCATGAAAAAACTAACATTTATCACAGCAATCCTTTTAACAGCAAACCTATTGTTTGCCCAGATTATCAACATCCCAACAGATTACCCTACTATCCAGCAAGGCATTGACGCGGCCAATAATGGAGATACCGTTCTTGTGCAACCGGGCACATATTATGAAAACATTAATTTTAATGGAAAAAATATTGTTGTTGCATCCCTGTTTATTACTACTCAGGATACCTCCTATATTGCTCAAACTACTATTGACGGGAATATGAGTGGAACAGTTGTTACATTCAATAACCAGGAAACAGTGGACGCAAAGCTATGCGGATTCAGGATAATTAACGGGTATTTATTTGGTATTTTATGTGATGGCGCCAATCCCGTTTTGCAAAACCTTATTATAAGTGATGTTTTTGCAGGATATTTTCGAGGTGCAGTTTATTTTGATAATTCAAACGCAGTTCTTGAGCACTCTTCCATTATTTCAAACGAAGGGACGGGGATAATCTGCCATGAATCTGACGTTTATATTGAAGATGTGCTTATCGCTAATAATTCATGTGGAGGTATGTGGTGCACAAATTCAAATCCTGTTTTAAAGTCCATCTCGATTTTTAACAATATTAATAATCATAATTATAACTATAACAGTGGCATGGGAATAAAACTGTACAATTCGCATCCAATATTTGATAGTGTTAACCGATGTAGTATATACAATAACACAGCCCCCAAAGTAAAAGATTTGTTTTCAGATTCACCTGTTGAAATTTATTTGGATACATTCAGTGTTTTACATCCATCAGGATATTATGCCTTTCCTATTGATAATTTTACTTTTGATATTAATACCGGGATTATTGAACAAATAGATTCAAATATTTATGTCTCGCCTACGGGTAATAACAACAACAGTGGCTTAACACCAAATAATGCATTAAAAAACATTGACTATGCGTTTTCGAGAATACGAACCGACAGCCTTCACCAGCACAGTGTATTGCTTCTAAATGGCACCTATAGTCCCTCTGCTACTGGTGAAATATTTCCGCTTGTCCCGTTTGATTACCTTACAGTTGATGGAGCCTCGCTTTACGATGTTGTATTGGATGCAGAAGGTAGTGATGATGTATTTTCCATGTTTTTAAGTAAGCACACGCACATATTAAACATGACAATAACTGGAGGGGAAATGGGAATACGTTCTGAACGCTCAAGTCCAATACTTAGCAACCTGGTAATAACTGAAAATGCATCTACCGGTATTTACAATATTGATAATTCAAATCCAACCCTTAGTGGAGTTACAATTAGTAATAATAACGAACGTGGTATTTTCAATTACGATTCGGATATTTTCTTCGACAGCATTTTACGATGCAACATTTATCTTAATAAAAACTACGATGTATATGGAAAGGATATACTTACCAATAGGTTTTTGAACGTTATTGTTGATACATTCACTGTTTTAACTCCTACAAAATTCCACGCTACTCCTTTAGATAGCATTTCGTTTGATATTCAACATGGAAAAATTGAACAGATCAATGCCGATCTGTACGTTTCACCTGATGGAGATAACGAAAACAGCGGGCTAACATCCGGCGAACCGTTAAAAAACATCTGGTATGCTTTGTCAAGTATCATACCTGACAGCCTTTATCCAAATACCATCCATTTGCTGGAAGGAACTTACAGCCCATTAACAAATAATGAAACATCGCTCATTTCTTTAATCGATTTCATGCACCTTTCAGGCTATTCACAAAGTTCTGTAATTCTTGATTCGATTAAAATAGATGCAATGGGAAAATCGATTTCACTTTCTGGTATGACAATTACAAATGGTCATGGCATATATTGTGACGAATCGGAGCTCAGCATCGAAAATGTGACCCTATCTAATAATAACAATTTCGTTGGTGGTGGAATCTGGTGTGAAAATTCAGCCATCAACATAAAAGATGCAACAATCACAG
>CAZBDF010000397.1:0-4833 GCA_964490385.1 uncultured Lentimicrobiaceae bacterium
AGATTGATGAAAAAGATGAAAGCACTGATTATTTTATCACTCCCAATAATTTGCAAGTCGAAGTTGCTGGCATTGGCATGCTTGATGGCATTGCTAATCAATTCCTGGGTGGCGCGATAGAGGGTGTTTTCGAGTATCCCGTCCAAATGGCCGCTTAGGCCAAACATTTCTAAATGCACCCGGATGTGCTTGCTCTGATTAATCTGATCGGTTAATTCACGGATGGCATTAATCAAACCCTTGGTCGCCAGAACCGAAGGGGCCAAATTGTGCGAAATATTACGCAATTCGTAAAATGCCTCATCCACGCTTTGCATCACCACATCAAGCAATTCTTTTTTCCGCTCGTTGGTAAGCATCGATTTTTGTTGCAGCACGCTAATGTTAAGCCTTGCCACCGAAAGTATCTGCCCCAGGCCATCGTGCAAATCCTGCCCAATGCGTTTTCGCTCTTGTATTTCAGCTTCGGTGGCAGCACGCGATTTTTTTTCGTTCAGCGACAAAATGGTCTTTTGCAGGTTGACCTTACGGCGGTGGTTAAAGTTTTTGTTTAACAAATATAATCCAGAAAGTATAAGCACAAAAACCACTACAATAAAAATGATAATGTTGTTTTTCTTGCTTAATAAAAGCTCCTGGCGTTGTATTTCCAACTTTTGAATCTCTCCGGTCATGTTCAGCTCGTCGATCTCCAGATTATAAATCTGGTGCAGTTTGCTTTGATTGATCAACGAATCCCTGAGCTGAACCGAGCTTTGGTAATTTTCATAAGCCGCTTTGTAATTGTTGGTTTGCGCGGATATCTCCGAATACACCTCATGTGTTTGCTGCTTAAGCTTAATATTGTCGAGGTCGGCAGCAATTTTAAAAGCACTATCGGTATAAAGCAATGCCTTTTGCGAATCACCAATTTTTAGATACACACTCGCAAGGCCCAGGCTTGCTGTGGCCATTTGAAAATGGTGATTAATTTCTTTGGCTGTTGCTTTACTCAATTGAAAATTTTCGATCGATTTTTCGTATTGTTCTGTACTTAGATATGCTTCTGCCAGTGCCTGATATCCTACTGTCAAACCAAAGTTATTGCCTGTTTTTATATCCAATTCAATGGATTTATTTTGAAAATAAAATGCTGAGTCGGCCAAACCCATTTGCAAATACAAGGATCCCATATTACAAAAGGTAGCTGACATTCCAATGCTATCGTCTATGGGTCGGTTTCGGATTGCTTCTTTAAAATTCTCAAGAGCCATTTTATGGTTATCCAGTTCCATATAAAGTAGGCCAATATTATTATTTGAGCTGGCAATGTGGCCTTTACTATCAATTTCTTTATAAATCCGCAGGCCAGTCATATAAAATTTCAAGGCATCCTTATGATTGCCTATTTTTAGATAAGAAGAACCCAGATTATTATACAAATTGCCAGTCATCAACATGTCTTTCTCTTTTCCGGCATACTTCAATCCCTCATAATAATAGTCCATAGCTTTATTGTACGAGGCTTGCAGTTGGTACGTTGTACCCAAAATATTATAAACGCGTATTATATTGGATGTATCTGTGCCTGGCTCCAAGGCCAGGGCTTCGTTAACAAGATCACGGGTTTTTTGCGGATCGGTGTAAATAACCTTAATCCCGGCATCAATCAAACTATCAAATATTGTTTCAGATTCAGGGAAAACTATGGTACTGACTTTATTGTCCTGCGCCGATACCTTGAAAGCTGCAGCACTGACAAAAGCCAACAAGGTAAAAACAACTCTGAAAAAAAAGATTTGGCGAGTCCTGTTCCACTGCAAAAATTTCTTTGGACAAAGAATAAAATAACGGATTGATTTTAAAATCTGAAAAATCATAAGCCTGAAAAACGGTTCAAATATGTGATTTTTGACATAAATATAGATTACAGTTAACAATAAAATACAGTGACAGCACCACCAACAAAAATAATGATTAATTGCGTGATTTAGATCAATCACAAGCAGAAAATATCGAAAATACGTGCCGGCACTTAGCTGATTACTTCCAATAGTAAGTATTGGTACTGATGGTTTTTATTACGAATCAAAATTTGCCAGTGTGTGTTTTCACAATTTATCGATTCACCTGATAAAGGGGGTAGGCCATACAATTCAAGCAAGGAAAAATAAAAAACATCAAACTATAAACATTGAGCCTCGCTTAAAAAATCTCCCCAAGCTTTTCCCTAACCTCATCCAAAGTCGGGTTCAAATCAAAAATCAATGTTGGTTTCAAGTAGTGAAGTTCGTGTTCACTTTTAAAGCGCTCCTCACCCCCACCGGTAATGTTGAGCATCGTTACGGCATCTTTATCAAGCTGCCCACTTTTTACATAATCAATCAATGATGCCGTTGCTACCGCTGCTGCGGGATGGATATCGATTCCTTCGAGTTCCTGGAACAGTTTATTGGCTTCACGTGCTTTTTGGTTGCTGATGGTCAGCACATCACCACCTGCATCAGTTAGTGCATCAAACAAACCTCCGACCAGTGCCCAGGGTGGCCTGCGGTTGGATAAAACTTTGGCGTCAATTTGTTCAACTTCCTTGCGGGCTTCATCATCATCAAAGGGGAGTAAGTTTCTTGAGTTCACCTTCCATGCATCGTACATTGGCACAAAAGGTTCGTTTTGCGAAATCATCAATTTCATTTTATGGCTCCCAAACCTTCCGTCTTCAATCAATCGCAGGTTGGCTTCCCATGCAGCAATGGCACCGGTGCCGCTCCCAACTGCCTGGAAATAATAATCCGGTATCTGTCCAATGAATGTAGCAGCCGATAAAACTGTCGTGCCCATCCCATCACGGCGGGCCACATTTTTAGCACCACCTTCAGCCACAAATCCATCCAGTTGAGCTGCAAGGTTCGACAGGTGAATTGCATCAAAGTAATCGCCACCCGAACGGGAAATAATCAGTTTCACGTTGTCATTAATCGGCTCATCGAACCAGAGTACATCAATATTGTCTTCGGGAACACAGAGCAACAAAGGGATATTGTTATCCGAGCAAACACGGGCAAATGCACGGGCAGTATTGCCGGCGGAAGCCACCACAAGGATTTTATCATGTTCCGGCTCAAGCCTTGCACAAACAGAATAGGCTTCGGTTTCCTTGAAAGAACAAGTCCGCATTTTTATCCCTTTTTCAGGAAAGTATCCACTGAAGGTGATATACAAATTAGACAATCCCAAAACATTGGCCAGACCAGTGCTCTTATAGGTCATTGGTGCTGATGATCCTTTCAGGTAATCTTTTACAGGAAGCCAATCGGCGAACTTGTAAAAGCCTTCACCATCCTTTACTTCAAGTTGTTTCTTATTGTAAATTGCCCTTATCAATCCGGGTTTATCTTCACCGGGGGCATCGAGTAGCCAGCCAGTATCCTTAAAAGTTTTACCAGAAGAAATTGATTGAAGGATATAATCGGTGTGTGCCATGATGGAATTTGATTTTTGTTTTGAGGCGCAAAAGTATAAAAATAAGGTAGGCTAACGAATTTAATAGGAGGATTTGAATGGTGTAAAAAATTGTAAATACCCTTCATAATAGAATGGAGGATTGGAGTAATGGAGGGTTGGAGAGTTGGAGAGTTGACAAACCATATACAAATCAAAATAAAAACGTGAAATTTCATACCCTTGTCCACAAATTAACGTAAATTCATGGACCAGGGGAAAGTTTAGTATGTTTTAAAAGGATTATATATTATCATTAGTATCCGACAAAATGATAGAAAGACAAAATAGATTCCTCACTTCACTTCGTTGCGTTTGGAATAACAAGGCATAAGCCCCGAAAATGGGGCCTCAATGTGTGATGACAAATGGGAATAGTTTTCTCCCTGCAACACTCCGCTTCGCTCTGCGTTTTGGTCGTGCCATAGGCATCCCTTTGGGGAAATGACATTGCTCAAGTTTATCAGGGGGGAGTGGAATTACGAACGCTGCGCGTTCGTAATTCCACTCCCCATTCCATACTAAAACCATTTGTCACCTCGAAGGAGTTTGCGACTGAGAGGCCTATTTTCAATACTTTACACAAGTTGTCATTAGTACCAAAGGGAGAAATCTATTAAATATAATCAGGCAGTAGTGACACAAAACAAAAACCTAAAAGATTTTTAAAACCTGTTAGGTTTAAAAATAACAACAATTCTATAAGCGGGATTCTGTTTACTACCAGAGGCAGCATTCTGTCATTTATCTAAATTACGCCTCACGACGCAACTCTAACGGCCGACCCCTCGCGGATTTAGGCGGGCCGCCATCATTCCGAATTAACGGCACCGCGATGTACATGGCCTTTCAACCCATAAGGTTTACCCTCCCGGTGTGTCACCACACCGGAACGTGAGCTCTTACCTCACATTTTCACCCTTACCACACACAAGGCGTGGCGGTTATTTTCTGCGGCACTTGCTGTTTCCCGCATATGCGGAACCCTTCCCGTTAAGAAGTATGGTACCCTGCGTTGCCCCGACTTTCCTCTCCCCGCCCAAAGCGGGGAGCGACAGAAAGAACTGTTGTTGGGCGCAAAGTTAGTTTATTTTGAGAGGATAGAGCTTAGAAGGGAGAAGTTAGTCTCTTTTAACGTTTCGCAGTTTTAAACCCTTTCATCCTTGTCATTTATCTCATTTTTTCACTCTCCGTTATATCACTTTCTAGTGTCTTCGCTAACCATTCGAAGTTTTTTATACATGCAATCAAACTTGCCAAAATAAGCAAAGTGAACGTACCTAAAAATCTGTTGGTGAAACTTCGAACTTTCTATCGGTTTAACGTGGATTGCCTATTGACCCATAGTCCAAT
>CAZBDF010000398.1:0-4812 GCA_964490385.1 uncultured Lentimicrobiaceae bacterium
AGGGTTTCCATCCCCTCCTTCGTCGGGGTTTTATACCAATTTCATTAAGACAGACTATTGCGAGCGAAGCGAAGCAATCTGATTCATTTACCTTTTGCTGATTCTAAGTTAGGTCACTTTAAAAATATCAATATTGTTGTTTTTGAAATTCCGCATCCGTCGGCACACTTCAAAGCCCTCACGTGATCCCTCGTCGTTGGTATTGCCTTCGATGGTGTGGATCCAATCGTCGTCGAGGCCGGTTACTATTCCGGTGTGTGTCCAGTCCCAGGGTTGCTTTACAATCAGGAAAACATCTCCCGCTTCAATTTGTTCGGGGTTTGCCCGAAGGCTGGCATTGCGGATAAGTTTACCGTTTTTCTTCCCATATTCACCTACCACATCACAACTGTAGGTTTTGGGCATGATGGTTTGAAATTCGCTATTGAGCGAGGTAAAAGCCTGGTCGAGGATGGTTTGTACAAAGCCCATACACCACGCCCATTCTTTGCCTTCGTTGCCATCCATGTATGCACGTACCCACGGCCCTTTGTTGCTGTTATAAAGCTCGCGGGGCATATTCTTGAGGTGCTGCTCAGCATACTGAAGAATCAGTTTTCGGCGATCGCTTCCCTGAATAAATGAAAAGGCATTGGCCATGGGTTCGCTTAACTTCCTGAAGGTATTAACGCCGACTACTCCGTCAACTTCAAGTTTCATTTTTTGCTGAAACAAGGAAACCACCTTCTTGCATTGAGGGCCATATTCTCCATCAACAGTTACTATGTGGTACCAGTCGGCCTGGTAATACCTCCACAGGTTAAGCCATTCCTGCACCTTTCTTACATCATCATTTTTCGATCCCACTTTGATCAGGGATTTGATATTTAGTTCTTCGATGTAATAATTTTTTGTCATGGTAAATTGCTTTTATAATGAAAATACTTGGCTAATATATATGGTTATTTGCTTCGCTGTGATTTATTGTCATTGGGCTTTGCCTTCTTCTCTATCCTATCAATAAATCCTTCAACTCCGGTAATAAAGTCTTGAACCGGATTGCGCTTATTTTGTATAATTGCTTTTTTTTCTTCAACAAGCATAATATCGGGAAATTCAGCCCTGTTAAGCGTATCGATGCTTTGGGTATAAGTTACGCTATCACTGTAAAGGTTCAATATTTGGATTGTGGTATCAACACTAAGTAAATCATTTAATTCTTTTTCATAATCCAAATCATATTGAATATCATCAAAGAAATTTAACTGATTTGCCGATGTATCGCAGGCCTTATATACGACGGCATCTCCGCCAGACACTAAAATTGTATCCCCCAGTTTAACAAGTTTATTGTTATAAAAAACAGCATATTCATTTTTGTCAATCCATTTTGCATTAAGGTCACAAATATTTTCAATTTCTATTGAACCAGCTTCATTTTCCAACAATTCCATTGTATGGTTAAAATCGGACCTGAAATCTCCTTCATCAAACCACCCGGGATATAGTGGTACAGCACTTGTTGTTAAATCTAAACTATCAATTGTAGGCATCAAGGTATCGCGCAAGGCAATTAATTTTTTCCTGTCATCAAGGGAGATATGAAAAGTATCAGATAAAACATCTGCAGCAGCCATCGAATAGAAATTGAAACGATAAGCAGAATCAATGAAGTTTAATTCTTTAAGCTGATTAACAAAATACCAAAACAATTGTTGCCGTTTTTCAGGTATTGATCGTTCACCATCTTCGCTGGGCGGTTTCCATTTTTTCATTTCCGATTGATACAGCGATTGGATAAACAGTGCTTCATTGATATCGATCAAGGTATCGGCAACTATCATTGCAAAATGCAATTCGAAAGGATGGGTGTGAAACTTTACCCTGATATCAGGTTCATCCAAGATTAATGAGAAAAAACTTTTCAAAGCTTCTTCGCCATTTTCTAAAGCCTTTTTTATTATATCAGCACGATTGGCCTGGTCGAGCAGTTTTTGCTTGCAATAAATTTTAACCTCCCTGGCATCTTCAAAAGTCATCGTGTTGCTGTAGCTTACAAGTTCAAAACCTTTTACTTTTTGCTCAGGAATAAACCACGGATTGATATCTGTATCCAAAATTTCTGGCGTTATGCCAAAAAAATGTACCGATTTGTTGTCTTTATCGTACATGAAATTCCCTTCGTTCAGTTTACCAAAATCAAAGCCGGCCTTCACCGAGCCACGGCCAATCATTACAAGGCTACTTCGCTTACCGGAGCCAGCATCGAGATTTTGCTTTGTAAGGTATCCATAAGTGTTGTAAAAATCCTCGATAAAATCCGGATTTTCAGAGAGGTAGTTTTTATATTCAACCTCAATCATAAACGCATCATCCTTCCTGTATTCTTTCTTTAAAGATTTATAATAGTCCCAACCATTTTTATAAAGCTTCTTCAAGATTTTTTCCTCGTATTTGCCTTTCAGCTTGTTCTTTTTCTCATCAAAAATCCTTTCGGTATTGAAGTTGAACATTTCTTTACCAATGAAAGCTAGAAACTTATCGTAGATTTCTTCTTCATCATTTGCTTTGATGGCCTTTAATTCATTACCCTGATACATTTCCTTGAAACTTTTTTCAACGTTTCCAAAAGCCGCTTTTAAATCTACAAACATTTTTTCGGCGTTGATGGTAATGGTATCTTCGGGTGTTTCGTTTAGTTTTAACTCCTTGTACGATCCTATAACTTCACCATAATATTCAGCTGTTACCAGCTGGCCGATGTCGCGCACACCGCTAACCATATTGGCTGTAGCCTGGAGCTTAGTATTTGTAAAAATACCCAATGGATCCCAAAAGGTAAACGCAAGTATCCCTCCCACCACTAGGATGATATCTAAAAAAAGCTTCCAGTTTTTAAACAAAAATCCTATCATTCTTTCGTTCGTTCAGTTTCAAGATCAATTTCTGCAATGAGTTGGCCTTCTTTAAACGCGATATAAATCTCATTGTACCCAATGGTTTCGAGCATGGTTTCGAGCAGCACTCTTGTTTTCTTTTCGGTGGTTTCCACAATATCCATATACTGTAGGCTGTTGCGGATATCTGTTTCGGCATCCTGAAAAAACTGCTCCTGGTCGGCCAGCGAAATACTATTCATAAATGCTTTTCCTGAAATTAGTGTGTCCATTTCGAACTTTTCGGGTGGGTACGAAAAGTTAATGATTTCTACATGTGGCAGGGTGAGTGAAATTCTTTTTCCTTCGATAACAATATCCTCAGGTTTTAGTTTTTCGAGGTTAATACCTGCCTTGACAATGGCTTGAGAGTGAGCAACAAACTTTGCATCATTCAGTTTAACAAACCAGAGCAGCTTTTTACTTTTTACACCAAATACAACTTTATCGATGGTAAATTCGGTAGTGGCCAATTTGGATGCCTTTTTGATCTTCCCCACCACCAGGCCCCGATCGTCGCGGCATGAAAACAGGAGTACTATTGATAAAATAAAAATTATCATCAGTGAAGCTTTTCTCTTCGATAATTGGGTGATATGGGCAACTTTTTCTGACATGTTGAATTTAGTAACTCCTCATTTATAACTTTTGCTTCATCGGATCAAAAATTGATTCGCCCGGTTTGGGTTCCTTTTTGGCAGGTTTTGGTTTAGTAGCTTCGGGATTATCCATCGGGTTTTCTACAGGTAGTTCCTGTGCTTGCGTATCTGTTAGAATAGTAGAGACGTCTATTTGTTCGCCACTATCATTCTGATTATTGTCGTTGTTTTCAGGATCAGGGGGATTGTTTTTATCCCTCAATAACTTCAAGGCACTATTGCCAAAATAAAAAGCTATCATCATCAAAAAGGCTGTTTTAAAAAATTCGTACTGGTCCCAAAACATCGAATTTGTGTCCAATTGGTTTTCCATACCAATGCTCACTATCAACATAGAAATAGCACCAAAAAGAAGTGTAAAAGCGATCATTCCCCTGACTGTGCCATCCGGAAGCCCAAAAGTCTGATCTCGGTAAGGATTGTGTTTTGGCTCTATTTTTAAATCATCCTCAGAAAAGAGCTCTCCCTTTGCCTTTAGTTCTTTGGCCTTAAAAATTTTGTTCCATTCGTCTTCGGGCAAACCAAGGTTAATGTTGTAATAGTAAACCGCCCAAATAAAGTAGGAAAGAAATACACATGCCCAAATAACGATGATGCCCAAACCAATGGCCTGGTAAACGGGACATTTACCACAATCGCCTGAAAAAACAATTTGATAAACCCCCCAAAGTCCCAACAACAGGATAATTACAATAATCACTTTTAATCCTTTAAAGAAAAAACGATATGATGAAGTTTCCTCTTTTTTTGGCTTGGCATAATATGAAACCAGTACCGCACGCATTAAAACAAAAGCAACTGCCGATGAAATCGAAATAATCAATTTCAGGCTTGTGTTTTCCTTGTAGAAATATTGAAAAACGAAAAACAATGAAACAGCAGCAAACAAATAGCTTCCACCTTCGATAAGGTACCTGGCGAAAACATTTGTATTTTCTTTGGTAAACATTTGAGTTTTCATATTAACCGAGGGATTTGATAAACTTAGACAATGATTTAATACCAGCTTTTGCAATGGCTATAATGGGCCCGATGAGGCCAACGATCCAAAGCCAAACATCCTCTAAAAGGTCGGGCCTGTACGCAAGCAAAACAATGGTAATTGTAATAACGGCAACGAGCAGTAGAATGACAAAATGTTTCATTTGATTATAGATAAATAACTGTCATTTATCCGCCAGCTGGCGGATGTCATTAATTGTTATTTACGCTTCGCGCGTCATTTTATTTGAAAAAAA
>CAZBDF010000399.1:0-4782 GCA_964490385.1 uncultured Lentimicrobiaceae bacterium
CGGTAATCTTTGTAGAATTTTATCCGGTGATGGGGATAAAGGTGCAGCGCACCGAGATATATGGTGCAAGGTTTTTGAATAAATTTCCCCCTAAACCTTGCACAAGGAATCAATTATTATGGATTAACTATAAATTAACCAGTGGATTAAAGCTTTCTCAGCAAGCCCTATCTACATAATTGAAAGCTGGACAGCGTGTCCCGCCCTAAAGCGGGAAGGTCGTCCGTACGGACTACCCCGACACATGAGAGCCTTGCAAGAAATTGCAGGGCTTTTTTTATCTACATAATTGAAAACTGGACAGCGTGTTCCACCTTATTGCGGGAATCTTCCGCTGATTCAGTTCCACATGTATTTATTATTTCTTCATCCACATAAATTGATATGTTAGGATAATTGTATTGAAATTAGCACCAAACCTGATAGATACACCTCAGTTGTAGGCCAGCTTCAACGAATGACCTATATTGCATTGGTATGACTCATGCTAGTCCAAAAAGGGTATTTTCGTGGGAATTCTTATATCCTACGTCATTGACTGCTAAACTCCCAAATCCACAAACATCAAAAGATGCGACAAGCCACAAACCTTCTTTAATTATTACGCGTGTAGAAATACTAGCCCGTCTTTTTGTAACTCAAAATTGCCCAGGTATAAAATACGGTGGCGAATGTGAGAAGTGCAAGAAAGGGTTTGTGGAGCTCGCTGAAACTACTTCCTTTCAGGTAAACAAGACGGAATACCGACATAATGTATTTTAGTGGACTGATGTTGCTGATCATCTGCGCCCAGGCAGGCATATTTTCAACGGGAGTGTACAAGCCACTCATAAAAATAAAAGTCAGCATAAAGAAGAACATCATTAAAATAGCCTGTTGAACGGTTGTGGCGTAATTGGAAATGACGAGACCAAATCCCGAAAAAGCCACAATAAATAAACTGGCAAAGAGGTAAATTGTGAGTAAACTTCCTGAGGGTTTGAGCCCCCAGTAAAATAAAGCAACCCCCATCGAAATGGTCAATACTACATACCCAATCACCCAATACGGGATGAGTTTGGATAGGATAAAAATATATTTTTTTACGGGCGTTACGTTCATCTGCTCAATAGTCCCACTTTGCTTTTCTGCAACAATATTAAGTGCCGGCAGAAAACCAACGATCATTGCCAATACCATCACCAGCAAAGCTGGCACCATAAACACTTCATACTTCAGTGTTGGATTGTAGCGGTACAAAGGCACCAATTCCATTGCAGGAATAGAAACCTTATCAACCATTTTTAAATATTTAACCCGGATCTCTTCATTAAAATCATTGATGATATTAAACAAGTAGGAACTGCCCAAACCTCCTTTGTTCCCATTTACGGCATTCGCTGAAATCATTAAATCGGCCTTTTGCTCCTTAACCAGCGAGCGTTCGAAATTCAGTGGGATTTCCAAAATCACATCGGACTCATCTGCCTCGATACTTTCCATGGCTTCGTTGTAATTCCCCGAAACATCACTAATTCGAAAATAACCTGAAGACTGGATCTTTTGAACCAAGGTTTGAGAAAAGCTGCTTTTATCATGATCGACGATGCTCAGATTGATGTTTTTCACATCAAAATTGGCGGCATATGGAAATATGATCATAGCTACCAGGGGCATCAAGATAATGAGCCGTGGCATAAACGTATTCCGTTTAATCTGCTTAAATTCCTTTTCTATGAGATAGCGTAGCGTCATTATTCCAACCTGGTTTTAAATTTCTTCAAACTAACCGCAATCAATACAACTGCCATCGCGCCAAGCACAGCCAACTCGGTTAAAATTGATTTGACCCCCAAACCCATAATCATCACACTTTTAACAGCACTAATAAACCATGTGGCAGGAACCATCTGCGCAAGGACTTGCAAGAATATCGGCATATTTTCAATGGGAAACATCAAACCGGAAAGTAACACAGTCGGAAGCATTAAACCCATTACCGAACCCAACAAAGCCGCAATCTGCGTTTCAAGCAGCGATGAAATTAATAGGCCCAGCGCCAGTGAAACAAAAATGAATAAAAGGGACAACATCGTTAACAGAAAGAAACTTCCCACAATGGGCACGTCAAGTACATAAACTGCCAGTACCAGTATAGTCAGGTAATTGATGATGGACACGACAAAATAGGGTATCATTTTCGAGATGATAATCATCAGCGGAGGCATTGGCGAAACCAGGATAACCTCCATGGTCCCCAACTCTTTTTCTTTGGCTATGGACACTGCGGTCATCATTGCACAAATGAGCATCAAAATTAATCCCATAACGCCGGGAACTGTACTGTAAGCACCTTTCAAGGTTGGGTTGTAAAGCAATCGGACTTCGGTATGAATTTGATAAGGTGGCGTGCCGGCAGCTCCCATTTCCTCTTGTTGAAAGGCAGCAATCAATCTGCTTGCATACGAAACCAGGGTTGAAGCTGTATTTGGATCTGTTCCGTCAGCAATAAATAAAATCTGAGCATTACCGGTGTGTACCATATTTTCATAAAAACCTTCACTAAAAACCATCAGCATACTGATTTCACCCTTTTGAAAAATTGTTTCAATCTCGGCCGGGTTATTCAGGTACGCCTCCAGGGTAAAGTATTCACTGGTTTGAATTTTATCAATGATCTTTTGCGTTGCCATGTCGTTTGAAGGATCATACACAGCAAATCGGGCATTATTTATTTCGGTGGTAATGCCGAAGCCAAAAAAAAGAATCATCAAAATAGGAAGCACAAGCAGGATGATCATCGTCCAGTGATCACGGAAGATGTGATAGAATTCTTTTTGCGTAAAGACTAAAAACTTTCTCATCCTTTATTCTTTTGCTTTTGCTCCACGTGCCAATTGAAAAAATACTTCATCCATTGACTCAACTTTGAAATACTTTTTAAGATTTCCCGGACTATCCAGGGCATCTATCCTACCGTCCACCATGATAGAAACACGGTCACAATATTCGGCCTCATCCATATAGTGGGTAGTTACAAATACAGTAATTCCCCTGTCGGCTGCATCGTAAATCAACTCCCAAAACTGACGGCGTGCGGCAGGGTCAACACCACCGGTCGGTTCATCCAAAAACACAATTTTAGGCTCGTGAAAAATGGCAGTTGAGAATGAAAGTTTTTGCTTCCAGCCCAAAGGCAATTCTTTAACCATTGTATTTTTCTCGCTTTCGAAACCGAGGGTTTCTAAAAGTTGATCAATCCTTGGATTTATTTCTTTTTCGGGAACGCCATAAATACCTCCAAATAATCGCAGATTTTCCCAAACTTTTAAGTCCTCATAAAGGGAAAACTTCTGACTCATGTAACCGATGCTCTTTTTAATTTTCTCGGGATTTTTAGTAACATCAAATCCTGCCACTTGCCCATATCCTGAAGTCGGTTTGCTCAAACCACACAGCATCCGCATGGCAGTTGTTTTACCTGCTCCGTTTGCCCCAAGAAAACCAAAAATCTCCCCTTGCCCCACTTCAAATGAAATGGCATCCACCGCAGTGAAACTACCAAATCGTTTTGTAAGATCCCGTGTTTCGATTACCTTCATGATGCTGAACTTAATTCCATGAAACAATCTTCGATTCCAGCCTTAATCGGCTCGATAAAAATATCCTTGTGGCCCTTATCTTTTAAATAAGTTTCCAGTTGTCCCTGGCTCAGACTACCAACAGTGATATGGTGAGTATCGCCAAAAGCAAAACTGCTTTTTATCTCGGCATTTGCTCGCAGGTCTTTTAATAATCTTGACATTTCGGCACTCCTAACCGCCCATAATTTTTGGTCAAAAGCATTGACGATATTCTCTGGGGCATCAATTTTCATAAATGCTCCATCTTGTATCAAAGCGATGCGATCGCACAAACTGGCTTCATCCATATAGGGTGTGGAAACCATAATGGTGATGCCCTCCTTTTTTAGCTTTTTGAGCATTGCCCATAATTCCTTGCGTGAAACAGGATCGACTCCTGTTGTTGGTTCGTCAAGAAACAGGACAACAGGTTCATGAATCAAGGTACAACACAGAGCCAATTTTTGTTTCATCCCACCCGAAAGCGCACCTGCACGCCGATTTTTAAAAGGTTCAATTTGCTGGTAAATATCTTTGATCAGGTGGTAATTCTCTTCAATTGTAGTATTAAAAATTGCTGCAAAAACTTTTAGGTTTTCTTCAACTGTCAGATCCTGATAAAGTGAAAAACGGCCGGGCATATAGCCAATTTTTTTGCGGATCTCTTTATATTCCTTTACAACATCATTTCCGTCAACAAGGGCAGTTCCCGAATCAGCCAATAACAGCGTAGTCAGGATTCTGAACAAAGTTGTTTTTCCGGCACCATTAGGACCGATGATGCCAAAAATCTCACCTTTGTCAACTTCAAAGTTGAGACCACGCAAAGCTTCAACTTTTCCGTAACTTCGTTTTATGTCCTGAACTGAGATGGCGTTCATCTATTCAGAAATTTTGATTCCACCGTACATACCAATCTTTAAGTAGCCATCATTGGGTACGGCGATTTTAACCGCATAAACAAGGTTGGCTCTTTCGTCTTGTGTTTGTATGGTTTTGGGAGTGAATTCTGATTTGCTTGATATCCATGTAATCTTGCCCTCATATTCCCGGTTTCCATCTTTACCAAATTCAGCCAGTACTTTTACTTGTTGCCCGGTGTTGATATCAGGAAGTTGATCGGCGGTAACATAAGCGCGCAATATCATTCGATTTAAATCTGCTACTTTAAACAGAGGTT
>CAZBDF010000400.1:0-4778 GCA_964490385.1 uncultured Lentimicrobiaceae bacterium
CCCATCACCAATTTAATAAAGTCGTGGGCCGGAATTACGGAAGATGATATTCCATCGGCTTCATCAGAAAAACTTTTTCAGGGAATAAAACAGAATACACCAGAACAAGCAAATGAGATCTACGCTTTCCTGGCTACGATGATGGGCTTGCCTTTGCAAGGAAAATTCAAAGAAAGGGTAAAAGGGATTGAAGGGGAAGCCCTCGAAAAGCTTATCCTGAAAAACTTGCGCGATTTGATCATTAGTGCTGCCAAAGTTAAGCCCCGTATTTACCTGATCGAAGATATGCACTGGGCCGACAGTTCCTCCCTCACCATGTTCGAATCACTTTACAAGCTGTCACGAAACCATCCGGTGATGTTCATCAATGTGCTAAGGCCGGGCTACAAGGAAACAGGTGACTATATTTTGAAATGGCTGGTCGATAATTTGCCAGGCGACAACATTACTATAAACGTTTCGCCGCTTGCAGATGGAGAATCGGGAGAACTGATCAACAACCTGCTTAAAAAAGTTTCTTTGCCCGAAAAGGTAGCCAGCACGATCATCCGCAAAACAGAAGGAAACCCATTTTTTATCGAGGAGGTTATAAGAAGTTTTATTGATGATGGGATTATCGAAATTAAAGAGAAACAATTCATAGTCACCGAGCGGATCAACGAGGTCAATATCCCCGAAACCATCAATGACGTGATCCTTTCGCGTGTGGACAAACTGGATGAAAAAACAAGAGAGCTCTTGAATACTGCATCCGTAATGGGACGAAATTTTTATTACAAAGTATTGGAAGAGGCCACCGACACTATCGAAGAACTCGACGACCGGCTGGCATACCTCACAGAAGTACAGTTGATCACCGAGACCAAAAAAAAGGAAGAGATTGAATACCTTTTTAAACACGCGCTGGCCCAGCAGTTGACCTACGACGCCATGATGCAGCAATCCCGGAAGGACACCCATTTGAAAATCGCACATTCGATTGAGAAGGTATTCGCGGCAAACATCAATGAGTTTTATGGCACGCTGGTGTATCACTACGAATTGGCGGAGGACAAAGAAAAAGCCATTTATTACATGTTGTTGACCGGTGAAGAATCCATGAAATCGGGCGCTTCTTCAGAGGCACTTCAGTTTTTTGAGAAAGGCCTGGAGGCAATGCCACAATCAAGAAAGGAAGATGCAAAGGACTATGAAATCAGGGACCTGAGGATAAATATTGCCAATTTGTACCATGCTGTTGGACGCAATATCGAATCGGTTGAACTTTTTGAATTCATTTTTGAGAAATACTTTAAATACAAGGTTGCAAAAACGGAAAAGGGTATTATGCTGAGGGGTATTTGGGGTATGGTCACTATCGCTTTCGCGTTTAGATTTCCACGGCTATTTTTTAGAAAATCAATAAAAAAGGAGGAAGAATCGATTTGCTCACATTTTATAGAGTGGGACGCCCCTATAACAACTATAAATCCGCGACATTCTGTTTTCAAACCAAGTGATGCGGTCAGTAGATTTATAAAGTATGATATCATGGGTTCTCAAGCTGTTCTTGAACTCTATATCCAAATTGCCACTCCGTTTACGTGGGCGTCATTCTCCTATCCAACTGTCAGGAAGATCATTGATCTTGCTGATCAGGCAGATTTTCAATTAAACCCGAGATCACTTCTGTCACTATTCATGGTAAAAAGCATGTTTGACGTAAATACCGGGCAATGGCTTTACAATATTGAAGCTGATGAAGTATTTAATACAGGGATCAAAGCAGGTGAGCTCTGGATGACAAGTATCACTGCCTTGTACCTTTGTATGCAACAGATCGAGCTGGGGAATTATGCCCTTACTGTTGAGATTTCGGATAAACTTAAAGAATTAGGAAATGCTTTCGAAAACAGTTTTGCAATCTCACAAGGATATAGAGTGAGATTGGTATGCCTGATGAAATTCAGGAGATTTGAATACTTGCAGGAATTAATAGATGAAGCTAAAGGTTACATGCATACTACAGATAACATGTTACATGCATTTGTAGTAGATTTGATCCAAAGCCACCTCCATATTCACAATAACAAGCTTGAAGCAGCAGTAAAATCTTTTGAGGAAGCAAAAAAATCTCTGGAAATAATCAAGAGTATCGCGAGTTACTATACACCCTATCTAATAACAGAAATTCAGCTGGGCTTAGCTTTATTGAATGACAAAAGCAACAAGGACATAAAAAATAGTAAAGAAATCAGGGAGATGTTAAAAACATCCAAAACGCTAATCTCCCTATCAAAGAAGTTTGTTGTAAACCTGACAGAAGCCTATATCCTTAGGGCTAAAATATTCCTGTTCCAACAAAAATTCAAAAAAGCTTTAAAAAATCTTCAACTGGCAATTCAGACCGGTGAAAAGTACCGAAGCCGCCTCGAACTCTCCCGTGCCTATTTCGAAACAGGTAAATTCCTTTCCGATCCAAATGTAAAATACAATGAGTTAAATGGACAGCCTGCCAGCTATTACCTCGATAAAGCAAAAACCATGTTTGAGGAAATGGATTTGCAGTGGGATTTGGGGGAGTATAATACCGATTGAAATTTGAAATGCGCCACAAATTCGCTTCGCTCTTTCTGACGCTTCAAATAATCATCGGCATTTACCATTTATACACCAAAATTTCGCTTTGGCTCATTTTGATGTTAAATTGGTACAAAAAGTTTGTGGGCACATTCACCGGGTGAGTTTAAACTATTCACCGGGTGAGTTGAAGTCACCCGGTGAATTACAATTTGGGTTGGAAAACTAAATTGTTTGAGATGAATTTGGGATGGAATACTAAATCCAATTCATCATAATACATAAACCCATCATATTATTCATTTTTGTGTAGCATGATCAAAACTTCATCATTAGTATCCGACCAAATAATAGAAAGACAAAAAAGATTCCTCACTTCACTTCGTTGCGTTCGGAATGACAAGGCATTGACTATTTTGAGTAGTGGAGGTGAGCGCGGCTACGCCGCGCTCACCTCCACTACGAATTTCATATCTCCAATGCCTTGTCATTCCGACCAAAGGGAGGAATCTATTAACCTGAGTTCGATATAAAGCATACTGTTTATTGTGTTGTGGTTACCCTCGATGAATATGCAAGCGGCAATCATAAAGGGATAATTCATGTTAGCCTTCGTGATTTTTTAATGATGGAGTTGTAGCGAAATTCGGATGGGTTTGTGGAGATTCACCGGGTGAATTAATTCAAAGCCAAACCCTGAATTTCGATTTAACCGAATAGCCTCAGAATAATCTATCATAACCAAACATTCCATCCAATTTGTTAATAAAATTGATTATAATCAAATATTAAAACTATCTTTACGGAATATTAGAACATAATCAATTATCATGAAAGAATTATTTGAATCACTTAAACAGAACAATTATTGGTTTAGTGAGCCGGGTTTTGAAATTGGTTTTATCCGGCAATCGTACCTGGAAAGCATTTCAAAAGCCAGTGGCAACACGCTTATAAAAGTAATTGTTGGGCAAAGGAGAAGTGGCAAAAGTTATATCGTGAGGCAGTTTATCCGGAATTTAATACACGAACAATCAGTTGACCCAAAAAACATCTTTTACCTGAACAAAGAACTGTACGACTTTGAAAGCATAAAGTCTGCAGCTGACCTCTCAGGTTTATTTCAATTTTACAAACAAGAAATTAAACCACGGGGAAAGGTTTATGTTTTTGTTGATGAAGTACAGAATATTGAGGAATGGGAAAAGGTTATTGTTTCGCTTGCCCAGCATACCACCGAAGATTATGAAGTGTATATTACCGGCTCCAACTCACATCTTTTGTCGGGAGAGCTGGCCAGCCATTTGTCGGGACGCTATTTGGTTTTTGAGGTATTCCCGTTTTCGTACCCCGAATTTTTAAGTTACTTCAATTATCAAAACAACAAGCAAAATTTTATTAAATACATTCAATCGAGCGGTTTACCGGAAACTTACAACATCAATTCGGGTGATATCCACAGGCATTATTTTCAGTCCTTAAAAGATACCATCCTCCTTAAAGATATCATGTACCGGCACAAAATAAGGGATTACGTTTTGTTAGAGGATTTGTTTTTGTTCATTTTGCATAATGTTGGGAACCTGGTTTCCATCCCCTCCATAGTTAAATACTTTAAAAGCAAACAGAGAAAGGCTGATTATGCCACCCTGGCTGCATATATCGCGTACATGGAGGAGGCGTTCATTATACGGAATTGCCCAAAGTATTCGCTCAAAACAAAGGAATTATTATCTGGCGATAAAAAATACTATGTGAATGACCTTGGGTTTAGAAATTACCTCTACCCACAACTCATGAACGATATTGGTTCCATGTTGGAAAATGCTGTGTTTACACATTTGCGGATGAAAGGTTTTGAAGTGAAGGTTGGTTATAATAAAAACTTTGAGATTGATTTTATTGCAAGCAAAGGTGAAATTAAACAATACATCCAGGTTACTTACCTATTATCTTCCGAACAAACTATCAACCGCGAATTTCGGGCCCTTGAATCAATCAAGGATAATTTCCCAAAATATGTCATTAGTATGGATGAAATAAAGATAAGCCATTCAAAAGGGATTATACACAAAAACATTTGGGATTTTATTTCAGGTTAAATCATTACAAAAATTAAAAGGTAATCACCATGCAACAACAAAACGCCACCATATTATCAGCAGAACTTTTGGGTTTCTCCCATGGGGATGCCTTTGGCACAGCCCTGACCGAAAGTT
>CAZBDF010000401.1:0-4752 GCA_964490385.1 uncultured Lentimicrobiaceae bacterium
ATACCATTGCCGTTGTCCTTAACCGATATTTCTATGCTATCGCCGAGGTTTTTGGTGGTGAGGGTTACGAGGGGTTTGTCTTCCTGTTGAGACAAGGCATGCCTTGTCTTTACGGAGGCAGCGTAGAAAGCGTTGTTGATGAGGTTGAGCAATACCCGGCCAATATCCTGTGGAATGACCCTGGCCTTTGGCAACTTTTTATCAAATTCGGTTTTAAAATCAGCATTGAACGATTTGTCCTTTGCACGGAGACCATGGTAAGCAAGGCGCAAATATTCATCTGCAAGTAGGTTGATGTCAGTGAGTTCTTTCTTTCCATCACCACTCCTCGAATGTTCGAGCATTCCTTTTACAATACTACTGGCCCTTTGACCGTGATTATGGATCTTGTTAAGATTCTGTTTCAAGTCGTTTGCAATATCTTTAACTTCCTCTGTATTTCCAAGCCCGAACTCTTCATCCATTTCCTCCAGTAAATCAACACTTACCTCGGCAAAATTGTTTACGAAATTTAATGGATTTTGTATTTCATGTGCAATTCCGGCTGTGAGCTCACCCAGGGATGCCATTTTTTCGGCATGGATAAGTTGGGATTGCGTTGCGCGCAATTCGGTAAGTGCATTTTCGGCCCGTTTCTTTTCTTCTTTGAGTTGCTGCAGGTCGTAACGTGCTTTTGTGAGGTCGTTAAAACGTGAGTATGCCATTGAAAAAACGGAAGCTGCTTTCCTTAACAAGCCCCAGTTTTCTTCTGAAAAACCACCGGGAGTCGCGGCACCAATCGCGCCATGCGAAAATTTGTACAGATGATAAGTCCTGTCAGGAATTACTTCTCCGTAATATCCACCAAGGGGAACAGACTTTTCTTCACAATACCGAATCCATTCGCTACGTGGTTTACCCGTCATGACAATGGAAACCTGATTGCCTTTAGATTTGTAAAACTTCAGCATTTCACGGCCTACCGAGGTGTCGTTCATATTCAGGGCAAAATGATCAGACACCAGTTTCTTTTTCGTATTCCGGATGTCTTTCAAGGCATACCAGCATTCGGCTTGCTCTTTCTTTTTATCGTTGATGTAAATGCTGCAAGTTTCCAACTCCTCTACACCCAGCAAGCCCATTTCATGGCGCAAAACCTCAGCAACCTCTTTCAATTCTTCGGGTTGTTGCATGGCCATTGCTCTTGCTCTTACCCTTTCCAATGCAGTTTCAATTTTCGCTTCACGTGTTTGTATTTCCGATTTTTTTAAATCCAAAAAACGGGTGTAAGCCCTTTCAAATTCAACAGCAAAACGGCTTAGTATCTTTTTCTCATCTTCAGTGATTAGCCTTTTGATCATGATGCCAAAGCAACCGTATTTCATGTAAGCATCCACATAATAGATACCATCCGGGAATAATTCCGCTTTGAATTTATCAACGCCAAGGAGCAATTCATCCCATGTGGCAAAATAATCTTCCACATCATCGGGAGCAACAGGGTTTATGTGCACACGCTCTCCGCTGTCCCAGGCCACGTAACAGGCGGCAATGGAAGGTTCTGTTTTGTCGAGGGTGTAAGTGACCTCTTTATTTTTAAAAACTATATTACCTTTAGTAGTTTCATGCCAGGTGGCATGGAAAAGGTGCTCCATTTTCGATTCGTCGGGTAGCCACAGGTAGGAGAATTCTGATTCAATGCCCAATATTTCGAGTTGCTCGTGAAAAACACGGGAAGTTTGGTTTAGCTCATCGGAATGCTTCATAAGCATGCTCTGGTTGCGTGAGCGCTCAAGGGCAAGTTCAATTTGGGTTTCACGATTTCTTAGTTCAGCAGCTTTTAGATCTTCAAAGCGACGGTATGCCAGATCAAATACGCCTGCAAATCGAACTAAAGTATCGAGGCTTTCTTGCGGTGGATTTGGCACAACTCCGGGTAAACTATAACCAATTTCGCCATGCTTGGTTCTGGCCATAATAAAGGTTAGGCCACCAATGTGGCGAATGTCATCCAGGGTAGGGGCACTGGGATCGACCTGCACAAAATCGCCCAGGGTGATCATTTTATTTATATAATCCACGGCAGTTTCCACATCCATCGCGAAAACAAGTGCAGGCTCATTGCTCTTTTCCCAGTCGTCAACGAGCTTAATATCTCCGTGAATATGACGGGGAAGGGACATGATCATGCCTATCTTGGTTCCATCGCCGGAGGTCATGGCTTTTTCATACTTTTCAGGAAGCCAACGCATATACCAGAAATAGTGTGCTTCGTGCCCCAGAGCCATAAATTCGCTGCGCATGGTTACCACGATGTCGAGTAAATCGGTTGATTCTTTCATGGAAGTAACCTGAGCACGGATGCGTTCGAGAGAAAGTTCAATTTGGGCTTCTTTCGCCTGTGCTTCCGCTTTTTTCAGGTCGAGGAAACGGATGTAAGCCTGTTCGAAAACTTTGGCAAATCGTTTTAGTATTTCTATATGGTTTTCAGAAGGGACGATACCAGTATGCGATGGAAGCATAATGGCAGAATTTTTCGCCCAGGCAAAGGAAAGCACAATTTTTTCAGATTTTAGCACAAATTGCTTGAAGTCGTCTGGGAAGTTTTTATAACCAGTATGCTCAAAAGCGTAGTTGAAGAAGTTGTTTTTTTCTTCTTTGTAATATGTTTTGGTAAAAAATGCCTCACCACTTTCCTTTGAATCCCAGCTCTCATTGAAAGTTAAATCATCAAAGTATGGAATGAGGTATTTTCCTGAATTAGAAAAATCTGTTTCGGCAATCCAGTGTATTACATCTTTATTATCTGGAAAATAGGTGCAAATGATTACTCCTCCGGCATCGATAATTACATTCAACTCTTGTAGTTTTTCGGCAACAACTGCAACCACTTCCTGTAATTCTTCCGGTTTACGCATAGCTAAAGAACGACTCCGCACTTTTTCTAATGCTGCTTCTATTTGCGCTTCACGGGCTTGTGCTTCTGCCTCTTTTATGTCAAAATAACGTCTTAGAGTAAGGCTGAGTACAGAGTTGTATCTTCTGAAAATTTGTAAATCTTTCTCCTTCAACTCAGTATCTGTCCAGACGTAAATTCCACATTCCTTAAAAAAGAAATAGTAACCGTATTGGACTTCGTCTTCTGCAAAAGCTGGGAAAACCACTTCCGGGTTCATGGCATTGTAGTATTTCGAAATTTCTTTGCCCCGTAAAACTGGAAAATATTCATTTTGTAATTGCCAGTTTTCAAATATTTTGTCCAAAATCGGGTGACCAGCCAATGTTAACTGAGCATTTATTTTTTTTGTCTCATTTTTATCATTATTGCTAGTAGAATAAACATCTACAATTCGGGTTTTCGAGTCGATAATTCCCATTCCACATCTATGAGGAGTAACAGTTAAGCCAGATAATTCTGAGAAAAAGGCATCCGCAGTCGTTGCCAAATCTTCCGAACTATGCATGGCCATGGCCTTTGAACGAACCCTTTCCAAGGCCGCTTCAATCTCCAATTCACGGTTTTTTATTTGCAGTTCTGCTGTACCTCTCTTAATTGCATCTTTCAGTTCCCGGTTTTCTTTACTTACCTGTTCGCCACCTAATGTCTCCCCATCTTTTGCTTTTGAATCGGGCATGGAAAAATGCTGGTAGATAAACCGCCAGCCTTGAGCCTTATTACGCAGCACCGATGTAAAACGGAACCTGCCGTAGTAAGCCCATTCTTTTTTAATCATGAAATACGCATCAAATATTTCAGTAATAAACACAAGTCCGTCAAAATATTCAATGGTGCGGATTTTGTTTTTGATATCTGTTTTTCCAGCCAGTTGATCGGCAGTGTCTTTAAAAAATTTGGTGCTTGCTTTTCTGTTTAAAAATTCCTCATTGCCTGTAGAGCCGATAAAATGGTATTCCTCATCCAGAAAAGAGTCGTAGGTTTTAACATCACCGTTGAGGTAACTGTGCAACCAGGTATCGTAAACTTCTAATACTTCTGTTTTTATTTTTTTTGTGAGATTCATAATTAAGCAGTTAAGCGGGTAATGTTACAATAAATATTGTTTCCTGACCTTCTTTCGTCTTCACCTGTAAGTCGCCACCATGCGCGTGTATTATATCATAACTCAATGATAAACCAAGGCCTGTTCCCAGTCCTGTAGGTTTTGTTGTGAAGAATGGCTGGAAAATTTTGTCCTTTATTTTGTCTGGGATGCCGTTGCCGTTGTCTTTCACACGGATTTCGATTTTATTGCCGAGGGTAAGGGTGGTGAGGGTTACGAGGGGTTTGTAGGCTCTCTGGTTGCCCAACCCTGACAGGGTTTCAAACCCTGTCAGGGTTTTTTCCGATACGGCATAAAAAGCGTTGTTGATCAAATTCAACAATACTCGGCCAAAGTCTTGGGGAACGACATTAATTTTTGGAAGTGATTCATCAAACTCCATTTTAAAATCAGCGTTGAAATTTTTGTCTTTTGCCCTCAGACCATGGTAAGCCAACCGCAAATATTCATCAGCGAGTGCATTAATGTCGGTGAGCTCTTTTTTTCCATCGCCAGTCCTTGAATGTTCGAGCATCCCCTTCACAATACTGCTGGCCCTATGCCCATGATGACTGATTTTTTTAAGGTTTTTGATTACATCATCCGAAATTATTTTAGCCTCATCAACATCACCATTGTCTAATTCTTCTTTTAATTCTACTACCAATTCTTCGCTCACTTCCGAAAAGTTATTGACGAAATTCAAAGGGTTTTGTATTTCGTGGGCAATGCC
>CAZBDF010000402.1:0-4741 GCA_964490385.1 uncultured Lentimicrobiaceae bacterium
TTGTTTAATCTATGTCTGACTATAAAGTCAGTCCTTTTCAATAGCCCCCGTACAGATAAAATGAGTTTTAAATTACCTCCACCGCCCTTCCCATGGGGATGCCAATGGCAAAAGGACGGGGCTATTGACAATTCAAAAAACTTACTAAAAAGACAGAATTAGTGTCTGTCTTTAAACTCAAAGATTACTATTTTAACATGAAAATCCAAAATTCAAATAAATTCCAATATCAAAATCTCAATATTCAAAACTGTTTCTATTCCGTAACTCCGGTATTTATGCCGGAGAATAATAAATTTGATATTACCCCCCTGCCTTTTCGCTGACACTGCCTTCGGCAGTGTCAGCGAAAAGGCAGGGGTTATTCATATCTCCAATTTGATCCCCGGCATAAATGCCGGGGCTATGGATATCTCAATTAAATTTACTTTAAAGACAGACTAATTAGTGTAAATACTATACAATCCCTGCACTCATATCGATGTTTGTGCCATTTGCATAATCGCTTTCCCTGAGAAACTGAACAGCATTCCAGATATTTTGCGGGTTGCCAAACTGGCCTGTGGGGATTTTATCCTTTATGGCTTGTTGAAACTTTTCGGGCACGTCGGAGATCATTCCGATATCAAAATATCCAAGCCTGAGGTTGTTGATGGTAATTCCTTTGGTGGCATTTTCTACAGCAATACTTTTCGTTAGCCCATACATTCCTGTTTTTGAAGCTGAATAAGCACTTGTGCCTGGCACACCCATTTGGCCAACCACCGAAGAAAAGTTGATAATTCTGCCAAATTTCTGTTCCCTCATTAACGGAAGCAAAGCATGAATCATATTAAATGTACCGATAAGGTTTACACCGATTACTTGTGCCCAAACCGCAGGATTCGCTTTATGTGCTAATGCATTGTAGTTGGTGCCTGCACAATTGAGCAATGTGATATTTTCGAGAGGATGCTCCAGGCCATTTATCCATGCATCCACCTCTTCGTATTTCGAAACATCTAGCTTTTGCATAAAAGGCTTGAGACTATCCTCAGGAGCAGTATTTTGGTAAGTACCATAAACAGTTTCGCCTGCATCTAGGAATTTTTGCATGAGGTATTTTCCTATACCTCGAGAAGCACCAGTAATGACAATCATAATGGTATAAATTAGTTAAAAGTTCGTATTTATTTTTCTAGTGATCCAGTATTACTAAACCTTGATCTCCCATGTTTTTTATTTTTTTAAGGGATCGTTGGTCCTGGTTTTCATAGGTTTTGTTAAAAATCATCCACATCAATAAAGAAATTTTCCTGCTGCTGTTGTTGCTCGTACTTATCGCAATCTATTTCTACAGTTAAAGGTTTTGCAGGTTTATTGAAGGGGCCTTTGCTTATATGCAGGCTTGTATCAGCATACACCCTTTGCATGTAAAGCGCCCAGATGGGCAAAGCCATGTTGGCGCCCTGCCCAAGCGTGATTGAGCGGAAGTGTGCACTACGGTCCTCGCAACCCACCCAAATACCGGTTGAAAGTTGTGGTGTAAGTCCCATAAACCAGCCATCGGATTGATTTTGTGTCGTCCCTGTTTTCCCGGCAATCTCATTGCGGAAACCATATTTGTATTTCAAGCGGATGCCCGTGCCAGTTTCCACAACACCCTGCATAAGGCTTAACATCAGGTAAGCCGTTTCTTCGTTCATTGCTTCGTTGGATTCAGGGGCAAAGGCTTCTATTACATTGCCAAATTTATCTTCGATGCGTGTAACAAAATAAGGTGTAACATGAATGCCGCGATTGGCATAGGTATTTACCGCCCCTACCATTTCGTACAACGAAATATCCGGTGTGCCAAGTGCAATGGCAGGAACCGCTGGAATATCAACTGTTATACCCATGTTCTGGGCCATATTTATTACTGCCATGGGCGAAAACCTTTTCATCAGGTAGGCCGAAACCCAGTTTACCGAGTGAGCCAGTGCCCACTTCAGCGTTACCATTTCACCTTGTTGTTCGTCCGTCGAATTTCTTGGTGTCCAATAGCTTCCATCCGGCATCTCGATGCTTACCTGCACATTTGGAATTCTTGTGCAGGGCGAAAATTCACCGGTTGTAGAACCTTCCTGCATAGCCAGCGAATACAAAAAGGGCTTAAAAGTACTGCCCACCTGGCGGCGCGACTGGGTAACATGGTCGTATTTAAAATAGCGGTAGTCGATACCCCCAACATATGCCCTCACCTGCCCTGTGGGCGGATCAACTGACATTAAACCTGCATTCAGGAAAAATTTGAAATAGCGTATCGAATCCATGGGGGTCATCACAGTATCGATATCGCCCTCCCACGAAAATACTGTCATCGGGGTGGGTGTATTAAAAATAATATCAATCGTGTCTTTGTCAACTCCTGCCTTCTTGAGCACCCTGTATCTCTCGCTGCGCCGCTTGGCCTGATCCAAAATCTTATCAACCATTTCTTTAATGGTATCCGGCTCAAAAACGAAGGGTGCATATTTATGCCTTTTCCAATGTGCAAAAAAGGCAGGCTGAAGATCAAGGGCAATGTGCTCTGTCACCGCCTCTTCGGCATATCTTTGCAATCTCGAGTCGATGGTAGTGTGTATCCTTAAGCCATCACGGTAAAGGTCATAAGGCGTGCCATTGGGTTTAAAATGGTTTTTGCACCATTTTTTCATTTCGCCACGAAGAAATTCCTTAAAATATGTTGCCGTTCCCAGATTATGGTCCACCTTCTGAAAAACAAGCCCCAAAGGCAATTGCTTTACCGAATCGGCCACTTCAGCAGTAATGTATCCATATTTTTGCATTTGCGAAAGCACAACATTGCGTCGATCACGCGTTAGTTCGGGCCGACGCAGTGGATTGTACAGCGAAGGATTTTTAACCATCCCCACCAATAGGGCCGATTGATTCAAATCCAATGCTGCCGGTGTAGTACTAAAATATACCCGTGATGCCGATTTAATGCCCACAGCCAGGTTGAGGAAATCAAACTTATTAAGGTACATGGTGATAATTTCTTCCTTACTGTAGCGCTTCTCCAACTTCACGGCAATCACCCATTCTTTAAACTTCCGGAAAGCCAATTCAAGGCTTGATTGGTTGTAATCGCGCGGGAACAGGTTTTTTGCCAACTGCTGGGTAATGGTACTCCCGCCTCCTTTATTCTGTCCGGTTACCGCACCATATGCCACACGGCCAAGTGCTTTCACATCAATACCCGAATGATCAAGGTAGCGGACATCCTCAGTTGCAATCAGTGCGTCAATCAAATGTGGTGAAATTCTCTGATAGTAAATTTTGCTCCGGTTTTCGATGTAATAGGTACCCAGCAATTGCTCATCGTGCGAAATGATTTCGGAAGCGAGGAATGTTTGGGGGTTCTCCAGCTCTTCAAATGAGGGCATAAAACCAAACCATCCCATCGAAATGCCAAAAAACATAAAGCCAACAACCATGGCTATAAATACGATAAAAGCCCAAAATGCAATTACAAAACGTTTTAAGGATTTTCGCTTTTTCAGGTCTTCTTCAAAAATATCAACGGGGGATTGTTGTTTTTCAAGGTCAAAAGCCTCAGGCTTATTTTCATCATCATCAGCCTCGATTAACCCATGTACTTCAGTTGCTTCGCTTTCGGGCAAATCCTCATTTTGCGAACCATAACCGGCTGCCTCAAAATGACTTTCCCCTTTGCTATTCCCGGGTTTTGGGTTTTCCGCTTCGTTTTTTTTATCTTCCATCAGCTAATGAGCAGGTTCTTATTCTATAAATCTTCATCCAAAACGATGAATCAGATAAATTAATATGGCAAAGGTAATTATTTCTGCGTTTGGCGTTTTGAGTTTGGCGTTTGGCGTTTGGCGTTGCGGGTTCGGGGGAATGTTGAGACGCACAGCCTGCCCCGACCCTTCGGGGGCCGTGCGTCTTTCCTTTCCTTTCCAATGAGCCCTCTCCTCCTTTTTTGTTCCGTGTTCTGTGTTCAATGTTCTGTGTTGGAGTTCATTGCTTTGTACCTTTCAACCAAACCCTTTTCGTATCTCCACCACTCCATTACTCCAACACTCCACTACTCCAACACTCCAACACTCCACTACTCCACTACTCCATCATTCCCTCATTCCCCCTTATCAATCCTAACCCCCACACTTTTCACCCCTTCCAGTAGCTCATCATCCTCACGCATTGCCTGTTCAATTGTAAATTGATAATTCCCTTTGAGCGGAAATACCAGGCTTTCCCTCACCAATATGCGATTGTCTTTAATATGGCCAAAACCATTGCCATACCATTTCCCTCCGGCATCAGCCAACACCAGTTCTATGGTATCTCTGCTAGTATGACCATTGGGAAGTATTGTATTGAGGAAAAGATAAAAATTACTAAAGCGGTAATCATCACTGTGCCTGAGGTTGATATAAAAATTAAATGGTGAGATGGTATCCGTAACGATCACATCATCAAAAACCACAATTGAGTCTTCGTGCCAACCCAACTCACTAATTTCTACTGATCGATCATACACACTATTCTGTTTGCATGAAGCCAACATTATGGCCATCAAACAAAGGCTTCCAAAAATATATTTGTAAAAACATGCTGACACTTTCATCTTCATTTGCTGAGGTTTTCGTGATTTGAAAGCAAAACTAAGAAAAGTTTCCATCACATAGTAATTTGGGCGCACGACAAATTGCATTCTTATTGGAAACAAACAGGATTTAAGTATGTTTTGGCT